>DASWKU010000330.1:0-26845 GCA_036396455.1 Flavobacteriaceae bacterium | reverse complement strand
ACCATAAATGATAAAAATGGTACCCACTGCCAAGATCAATTCCAACCAACTGATATTTTTTAAAGCTCTTGGAAGCACTTTAATGGCTCCTAAAACACCTGAGGCTTCTTGAGCGGCAAGCGTTTTGGACTCTTTTAAAATATCTGCATCAGTTATTCTATCGGTTCTTTCTATAGTTTCCTTAAAATTTTCCAAGACCAATATCCCTTCTCCTGCTTCTTCTTTTAAGATGTTTTGCAGGATCAATTCTTCGGCTTGGGGCTTAAATTGATCGACAAATTCCACATCTTCCTTTGGGTAATATCCTAGAGACGGCAAAACTTGGGTTATCAAAATAATGACTCCAATGGCGGTCATAAACCCGGAAACCACGGGATACGGGATGTATCTGATATATTTACCGAGTCCGATGGTGCCAAGTCCTATTTGCATTAATCCAGCAAGTAAAAACACGGTTAGAATAACAGGAAGAGCTTTATTGACATCACCGTCATTGGTAGCTATTATTGATGCGATAACTACCATACTAATGGCGGTCATAGGAGCTGTTGGGCCTGAAATTTGTGTATTGGTCCCTCCAAAAAGTGCTGCAAAAAAGCTGATAAAAATTGCGCCATAAAGTCCTGCACTTGGTCCCAAACCTGAAGAAACCCCAAAAGCCAATGCCAGTGGTAAGGCCACAATTCCGGCGGTAATGCCTCCAAAAGCATCGCCTCTAATATTTTTAAATAAATTTTTCATTTTTTGTGTTTTTGTTGGTTTAACAATTCTTTAAAAATTTACGAATGAGATCATATTCAATTGGTCTCTGCTACCTATATCTAAAAACTGGTTCAAATAACCCAATTCAAACCGAACCGAATCGTTAAGCTTATAGCCTAAGCCACTATACAATCGATTTCGATATTGAACCTCATGGTGCCAATTCCATTTGGAATTGATCTGTTTGTTTCCAAAACAAATCAACCAATTGCCAAAATTACTTTCCTGGGCCAATGTGATAATTGGAAACATTAGCATAATTGCAAATGCCAACGAATTAAGATTAATTATTTTTCTTTTTCTTAACAACTTCATCCCATTTTATTCAAAGAAATTGACTGCACCTGTATTGATGTCGTACATGGCGCCAATTATCATAATTTCTCCACTTTTTTCCATTTCTGAAAGAATTGGACTCTCGGCATGGATTCTGTCAATCGTTAATTGAACATTTTTTTCGGCAACCCTATCAACAAATTCAGAGTTTTTGGAGTTTCTTATGCTTGCATCCGTTGGTTCGGTAACGGCGTTTACCGCTGGTGTTATCTTTTCAATCAATTTGGTCAGATTGCCCATTTTGGCATTATCGCAAGCTCCTTTTACAGCTCCACAGCTTGTATGGCCCAAAACCACAATAAGCTTTGTACCTGCAAGTTTACAGGCAAACTCCATACTGCCCAAAATATCTTCGTTGACAAAATTACCGGCTATTCGTACACTAAAGATATCGCCCAAACCTTGGTCAAAAACCAATTCGGCAGAAACTCTTGAATCAATACAGCTTAAAATGGTCGCAAAAGGAAATTGTCCATCACTCGTATCATTTACTTGCTCCAATAAATTTCTATTCGCTTTTAAATTGTTCTGAAATCTTAGGTTGCCTTCTTTTAAATATTGTAATGACTTTTGAGGTGTCATGGTTGCCTGTGTTTCTTTTGTATGTGCTTTCATGTTAATTTACATTTTAATTTGTGATGTACTTTCTTAAAGGATTGCATTCGAAAAAAATGAGATCAATCAGTTCAATATCAATTAATTGAAATTCTATAAAATAATCGTTTCGCACCTTTAGCGAGCAAATCACTTTTATTAGGATAACAAATTTGAACTAAAAAATTACAATTTTAATCTCGGCTTTTATGTCTAAGAATCAATAGAAATAGCTATTTGACTTTTAAGGAGTTTGTAAAAACCGAAATTATAAAATGTATAAATCAGGAGGAGGTGAAATAAGGTTTAAATGTGGTTTTGGATAGTTTTTAAAACAAAATACCAAATTATTTTCATTCTCTATTGAAGAGAAATCCAAATCGGACATTAGAAGAGAAGTGAAAAGCACTTCAAGATTATTGTTCTTTTCAATGCCCTTGTCTTCTTCAGGGGAAGAGTTTGTATAAAAAATGGATACATCCACAGAATCATCAACCAGCCTTATAATGGTTGGTGCCGTTAAAAAGGCAACAAAAATCAATGTTAGTATTATAGAAACTAGGTTTCTTGGCATTCTTTTTAAGTGTTACGTTGCAAATATATCATTCGATGCTCTAAATTTTGTTAAAAAAAATCAAAAAATGATTTCAAAAAGATATTTATAAATGCAATTAAAATTGAATTTTTTAGCCTAACGTGTTTTAGGAACTCAACTAAACTGAGAAAACCAATTATTTATAATTTAAGATTTGATTGATTCTAAACTCTCGGCAAATCATTATCGTCTTTTAAAGGTAAGTTTGAGCTCCCCATTAAATAGGTATCCACGTGGTGCGCTGCTTGTCGACCTTCAGAAATTGCCCAAACAATCAAGGATTGTCCTCGGCGTATATCGCCTGCTGCAAAGACACCGGGAACATTGGTTTCATAATTATTGGTGTTGGCCTTAATATTGGTCCTAAAATCCATTTCCAGTCCCAATTGTTCTGCAATGGTTTTTTCAGCGCCAATAAATCCAAGTGCCAATAAAGCTAAATCACAATCCCAATGTTTTTCGGTATTGGGCAGTTCTTTTAATTGAGGCCTTTCGCCCTCTTTAAAAATCCATTCCACCTCAACGGTTTTTAATCCTGTGAGATTTCCGTTTTTATCACCAACAAATTCCTTGGTCGAAATACTAAAAAAACGTTCCACGCCTTCTTTATGTGAAGAACTTGTTCGCAAACGCATAGGCCAATAGGGCCATGGTTGTTGAGGAGGACGACCCTCGGTAGGTTTATCGAGAATTTCAAAATTTGTAACCGATTTGGCACCATGGCGATTGGAAGTCCCTATACAATCAGACCCCGTATCGCCACCTCCAATAACAATAACATGTTTGTCCTTTGCTGAAATGACCTCATCAAAATCCGTTTTACCATCAATGCGCTGGTTGTTCTGTTTTAGGAAATCCATAGCTTGATAAACACCTTTAAGTTCTGCGCCTTTTACAGGAATTGGCCGTCTAACCGTTGCGCCTCCACATAAAACTATGGCATCGTATTCTTTCTTGAGTTTTACAGCATCCACATTTTCACCTACATGAGCGTTGGTTTTGAAGACAATGCCTTCTTCTTCCAAAACTTTCACTCTCCTGTCAATCACATGCTTTTCCATTTTAAAATCTGGAATTCCATAACGCAATAAACCGCCCACTTTGTCGTCCCTTTCAAAAACGGTCACATTATGGCCAGCTCGATTTAACTGTTGTGCGGCAGCCAAACCTGAAGGTCCCGAACCAATGACCGCAATCTTTTTACCTGTTCTTATCTCAGGTGGGATAGCTACTATCCATCCTTCTTTAAAAGCCTGTTCTGCTATATTTTTTTCAATATTTTCAATGGTCACCGGATCTTCATTTATACCTAACACGCAAGCTTCTTCGCATGGTGCCGGACATAAACGTCCAGTAAATTCTGGAAAATTATTTGTGGAATGTAAAATGGCGGCGGCTTCTTTCCATTTTCCTTTGTAGACTTTATCATTGAAATCTGGAATTAAATTTCCTAACGGACAGCCACTGTGACAAAATGGGATGCCACAATCCATACAACGTGCCCCTTGTTTTTTAAGGTCGTTTTCTGGCAATGGAATAGTAAATTCCTTAAAATTCCGAACCCGTTCCTTTGGAGGTTTATACGATTCCACCTCACGTTTATATTCCAAAAATCCTGTGATCTTTCCCATAATGTCTATTGCGTTACAAGGTTTTCTTTTTCCAATTTTATCAATGCCTGTCTATATTCTTCAGGTAAAACTTTTATGAATTTAGGAAGATAGGTTTCCCACTGCTCCAAAATGCGTTGCCCCAATGGACTTAAGGTTGCATTATAATGGTTTTCAATCAGTGCTTTCAGTTGAACAATATCCTGTGATTCTACAACTGGATCCAAGTTCAATTCTGATGCATTGCATTTGCTTTTAAAGGTGCTGTGTTCGTCAAGAACATAGGCAATTCCTCCGCTCATACCCGCTCCAAAATTGCGTCCGACCTCACCCAAAATAACCGCAATACCGCCTGTCATATATTCGCATCCATGATCGCCAATACCTTCAACGACTGCTTTGGCACCGGAATTTCGAACACAAAACCGTTCTCCCGCCTTTCCATTGATATAGACCTCCCCTGAAGTCGCACCATAAAGGGTCACATTTCCCGTAATCACATTTTGTTCCGGTATAATCGTAGCTTCGTCCGGGACTTTGATAATCAATTTAGCACCCGATAGTCCTTTGCCCAAATAATCATTGGTGTTTCCATTAACTTTCATGGTCAGTCCTTTTGTGGCAAAGGCTCCAAAGCTTTGACCGGCAGAACCCGTGAAATTTAAGTTCAATGTATTGTCAGGTAATCCTTGAGCTCCATAAATTTTGGAAATTTCGTTACTTAACACTGCTCCAACAGCCCTATCTCTATTTGTGATTTGAAAATCCAAATATGTTTTTTCTTTTCTGAACAATGCCGGATGGGCCTTATTTATAATTATAAAATCTAAATGGTTTTCGAGATGATGTTCCTGATTTTCAGTATTGTATAATTTAATACTATCATCTACTTCAACTTTATGCAATATTGGAGTTAAATCGATTCCTGAAGCTTTATAATGTTCTATGGCTTTATTACGGTCCAGTTTTTGAACCTGCCCAACCATCTCATTGATGGTTCTAAAGCCCAATTTTGCCATAATTTCCCTTAACTCTTGAGCCACGAAATACATAAAATTGACCACATGCTCAGGTTTGCCTTCAAATTTCTTTCTTAATTCAGGATTTTGTGTCGCAATGCCAACAGGGCAGGTATTCAAATGACAAACCCGCATCATAATGCAACCTGAAGCCACCAAAGGCGCTGTTGCAAAACCGAATTCTTCTGCTCCCAGCAAACAGGCTATGGCGACATCACGTCCCGTTTTTAGTTGGCCATCACATTCCAAAACAATTCGGTTCCTTAGATCATTCATCACCAAAGTTTGTTGGGCTTCTGCAATTCCCAATTCCCATGGCAATCCCGCATGTTTCAATGACGTTAAAGGAGAGGCTCCTGTTCCACCATCGTATCCCGAAATCAAAATAACATCGGCCTTGGCTTTTGAAACACCAGCAGCAACAGTACCGACGCCTACTTCAGATACCAATTTCACATTGATTCGGGCTTCCCTATTCGCTGATTTAAGGTCATATATTAATTGGGACAGATCTTCAATGGAATAAATATCATGATGTGGTGGTGGGGATATCAATCCAACATAAGGCGTGGAGTTACGTGTTTTGGCAATGGAAGGGTTCACTTTTGGTCCTGGCAATTGGCCTCCTTCCCCTGGTTTTGCACCTTGTGCCATCTTAATCTGTATCTCCTGTGCATTGGTCAAATAATTGGATGTGACCCCAAAGCGTCCGGAGGCAACTTGCTTTATGGCACTATTTTTCCAATCGCCATCAGAATCTTTATAGAATCGCTCTTGGTCTTCTCCTCCTTCGCCAGAATTGCTCTTACCGCCAATTCTATTCATGGCAATAGCCAAATTCTCATGGGCCTCTTTACTAATGGAACCATAGGACATGGCTCCTGTTTTAAAACGTTTTACAATTTCGGTCCAAGGTTCGACCTCATCAATTGGAATGGGGTCATAATTGGCAAATTCAAACAATCCCCTAATGGTCATTAAATCTTTGGATTGGTCGTTTACCAAATCTGCATATTCTTTATAAGTTGAAGCTTTATTCGACCTAACAGATTCCTGTAATTTGGCAATGGTCAAAGGGTTGAACAAATGCTTTTCACCGCCACGTCTCCAACGATATTGCCCTCCAATTTCCAAATCTAAGTTTGCACTAATATGTTGGGTTTGATAGGCTTTTTTATGCCGTTTGGAAATTTCCTTTTCAATTTCCATTAGCCCTATACCTTGTATTCTAGTGGTAGTATTTGGAAAATATTTTTCGACACATTTGGAATTAATGCCAATACATTCAAATAACTGAGCTGCACGGTAAGAATTCAAGGTTGATATCCCTATTTTGTTCATTACCTTAAGAATTCCTTTTCCAACAGCTTTATTGTAGTTTTTAATGGCTTCCTCAAATTCGAGCCCTGTAATGTCCTGCTCTTGTAATTGCAGTTCAACAATTTCATTTACCATATACGGGTTGATCGCACTGGCTCCATAACCGAACAATAATGCAAAATGATGGACCTCACGAGGTTCGGCTGATTCCACTATAATACTTACTTTTGAACGCTTGCCTTTGGTATATAATCCGTTATTGACATAAGAACATGCCAACAATGCTGGTATTGGGGCTTTATCCTTATTTACCTTTCTATCTGAAAGTATGATAATATTGGTTCCATTATCAATGGCTTTGGAAGCTGTATTGACAATATCTTCAAGTGCCTGTTCAAGGCCATTGACCCCTTTATCTATATCATATAAAATCGAGATTTCTGAAACCTGATAATCAAAATTTTTATCGTTATTTTTTATTTTGTCCAAGTCCTGTTTGGAAATTACTGGATTTTGGATCTTTAATTTTTTGCAATGCTTTTCGTTGATTTCGAAAATATTGGTGTCTGCACCCAAAGTTAAACTGATATCTGTAATCAATTCTTCCCTAATCCCATCCAAAGGCGGATTGGTAACTTGGGCAAACAGTTGTTTGAAATAGTTATAGATGAGCTGGGGATATTCTGACAAAACCGCTATTGGAGTATCGCTTCCCATTGATCCAATGGCTTCTTTACCATTTTGGGCCATCGGCAAAATAATGGTATTCAGATCCTCTTGAGTGTACCCAAAAACCGATTGCCTAATATTTAAATCCTCTTCAATATGTGTTATAGGTTTGTCCCTATAAGGAATATCTTTAAGATGTACCATATTCTCATTTAACCATTTTCTATAAGGATGTTTTGATGCAATTTGTTCTTTAATCTCCTCATCATTTATTATGCGCCCCTCATCCATATTGACCAAAAACATTTTTCCAGGTTCCAATCGTCCATGAAATTTTATATTTTTGGGTTCAATATCCAAAACGCCAGTTTCAGAAGACATAATGACGTAATCGTTTTTTGTAACCGTGTATCGCGAGGGTCTTAAACCATTTCTGTCAAGTAAAGCTCCAATATAGCTTCCATCAGTAAAAGGTATGGAGGCAGGTCCATCCCAAGGTTCCATAAGGCAAGAATTGAATTCATAAAATGCCTTTTTGGAGTCCGACATTTCAGTGTTTTTTTCCCAGGCTTCAGGTACCAACATCATCATGACTTCTGGCAATGAGCGGCCCGTCATTAACAACAATTCAACAACCATATCCATTGAGGCCGAATCTGATTTACCCTTTAAAACTATTGGGATCACACGTTTAATATCTTCACCAAACCATTCACTTTGCATGAGCTCTTCACGGGAAAACATTCGCGATACATTTCCACGTAAAGTATTGATCTCTCCGTTGTGGCACATATATCTAAAAGGCTGTGCCAAATCCCAAGTTGGGAAGGTATTGGTAGAAAATCGCTGGTGCACCAAAGCCAATTTGGCATCCAGGGCCGGATCCATTAAATCTTGATAATAAATGCTTATATCTTCAGGCAACAAAAGTCCTTTATATATTATGGTTTTTGTTGATAAACTTGGAAGATAAAAAAACGTTGCTTCAGATATTTTTGAGTTGTAAATCGTATGCTCCGCAATTTTTCTGGCAGAGAACAATTTCAAATTAAATTCAAAATCACTTTGGTCGCTATTTCCTTTGCCTATAAAGACTTGCTTTATAAAGGGTTCGCTCTTTGCAGCAATGATGCCAATGTTGCTGTTATTGATGGGAACTTCCCTCCAACCAAGTAATTTGAGCCCTTGTTCCTTGATGCAATCTTCAAAAATTGAAACACAATAATCTCCTTGATTTTGTTTCTTTGGCAGAAACACATTGCTTACCGCGTACTGACCACGTTCGGGCAAATCGAACTTGCAGTATTTGACAAAAAAATCGTGGGGGATGTCAATTAAAATACCTGCTCCATCACCCGTTTTACCGTCAGAACTTACCGCTCCTCTATGTTCCAACTTCACAAGAATTTCCAATGCTTTATGGATAATGTCATTAGAACGTTTACCTGTTAAACTACATATAAATCCCGCACCACAATTATCGTGTTCAAATTCTGGCAAATACAGCCCCTGCTTTTCCAACATAACCCTCAAAATTAGTATTAAAAAATAATTATTTGATTTGCGAATATATAGGGTTAAATCAAAATAATGACAACGTTGAATGCATTATTATGACTTCACTAATTTTTAGCTTATTTAATTCATTTATTTAGTCAAACCAACCTTAAAATTACGAAATTAACAATCATCTTTAAATGTAAAATATTCAATAAATTGAAAATTCCTTTCAATTAATATCAGCAAATTCTATGTTTTGTTACAAAATAAGCAGTAAACTCCTACAACTGTTTTTATTAGTGTATTTTGCTGATTTTTGAATTCTTATTTTTTTTAACATTTTTTTTACAACCCCTATTTTTTTAGGGATAAAAATGATATAATGATAAAAATTCTTTCTAACACCCTAAAAAAATATATGGTAATAAAATTTTTGTATAGTTTTGGCGCATAAATTTTTAAAACTTTGAAAAATGAGAAAAGTTATTATTGCATTGTTATTATCAACAATTAGTGTAAATGTTTTTGGTCAAGAGGAAACCGAGGAACAAGCAAAGAAATTTTCGCTGTCCGGAAGTATTGATGCCTATTATCGTGTTAATCTTGATGCACCCAATGATGAGAATGCCATTGCCCCGGGATCTTCATTTGCCAACCTTCCTGGATTTGCTTTAGGAATGGCCAATGTCGTGGCTTCATATGAAGGAGCAAAAGTGGGCTTTGTTGCTGATTTGGTTTTTGGTCCAAGAGGAGAAGATGCCATTTTTAATTCCCCTTTGTTGAGACCAGATGGCAGCTCTAACATTGTAAACCAATTATATGCCTATTGGAATGTAAGTGAGTCTATTAAATTAACGTTTGGTAACTTCAATACGTTTTTAGGCTATGAAGTCATTTCACCAACTGCCAATTTTAATTACAGTACTTCTTATTTGTTCTCGTATGGGCCATTTAGCCATACCGGTTTGAAAGCCGATTTTGCATTATCAGAAGATTTTAGCTTGATGCTGGCCGTCATGAATCCTACTGATGCTACAGAATATAATCCAACAGGCAAGTATGCTTTTGGTACACAATTAGGCTATAAAGGTCAGTATTTGAACTTTCTAACAGATGATGGAGCTTATGAAATTGATTTTACCGGAGGTTTTGATCTCTCTGAATCATTTTTCTTAGGAATAAATGGGGCTTACTATGATAATGATGGCATTGGTTTCGCAGGTGCAGCCTTATATCCTCAATATGCCACTTCTGATAGTTTTACTTTAGGCTTAAGAGGTGAATATTTTGTAGAAAACGGCGATTTTGGGGCCATTGGAACTGGGGTTGAAGATTCCAGCGTTTTTGCTGCCACCTTAACCGGAAGCTACTCCATAGACAATTTTACAATTAAGCCTGAATTAAGGTTGGATAGTTCTTCTGACGACGCATTCATTGACACCGATTTGATGCCTAAGAAAAGCCTAAGCTCTTTTGTTCTAGCTGCTATTTATGCATTTTAGATTGAAACTAACTGATTAATTAAAATAGAAAAAATGAAAAAAATTGAAGCAATTATCAGAAAATCCAAATTTTCTGACGTTAAAAACGCTCTGCACGAAGTTGGGGTGAATTTTTTCTCTTACTGGGATGTTACCGGTTTAGGGAATGAAAAAGAAGGACATGTTTATAGAGGAGTCTCATATAGCACGAGTGATATCCAAAGAAGGTACTTAGACATCGTTGTTAATGATGATTTTGAGGAAATAACAGTCAAAACAATTATAGCGGCGGCAGGAACGGGCGAAGTTGGTGACGGTAAAATATTTGTAAGTGAGATTAAGGAAGCTTATAGAATTAGAACCGGAGAAAAAGGAGGAGAAACTTTAAACTAAAACATTAAAACATGGAATTACTTACTACAAATAATGTATGGATGATGATCTGTACCGGACTCGTTTTCTTCATGCACTTAGGCTTTGCCTTTTTGGAAATTGGGTTGACAAGACAAAAAAATACTATAAATATTCTTTTTAAGAACGTATTTATAATCACAATTGGTTTAATATTATATTGTTTGGTTGGATTCAATTTAATGTATCCTGGCTTTGCTGATGGAGCTTCTGGTTTTTTTGGATTTGCTGGATTTGGACTAGATTCACCATTGAGTGCAGAAGGCGCATTAGATTTAACTTATAATGAGGGTTATACCTATTGGACAGATTTCTTGTTCCAAGGGATGTTTGCCGCAACGGCCGCAACCATCGTTTCGGGAGCAGTGGCAGAACGTATTAAAATTGGTCCCTTTATGATTTTCACAATTATATATGTGGGCCTAATCTATCCAATCGCCGGTTCTTGGAAATGGGGAGGTGGTTTTTTACAAACAATGGAAACGCCTTTTTATGACTTTGCAGGTTCTACACTGGTCCACTCTGTTGGTGGTTGGGCTGCTTTGGTTGCAGTATGGTTATTGGGTGCCAGAATTGGAAAGTTCAAGGATGGGAAACCACAAGCCATTCCCGGGCATAATATCCCTTTGGCAACTGCAGGTGTACTTATTTTATGGTTGGGCTGGTTCGGATTTAATGGCGGTTCGGTATTATCGGCAGAACCTGGAGCCACATCTTTGGTATTGGTTACAACATGTTTGGCCGCCGCCGCTGGAGGTGTAGTTGCAATGTTAACATCTACCTTAATTCACAAAAACTTGGATTTAACCATGTTTTTAAACGGTATTCTTGGGGGACTGGTAGGAATCACTGCTGGAGCAGACCAAATGAGTCCAACCGATGCTATACTTATAGGCAGCATTGCAGGTGCAATTATTGTATTCGCAGTTTCGTTTATAGATAGATTAAAATTAGACGATCCAGTTGGTGCCATAGCGGTACACTTAATATGTGGAATTTGGGGGACTTTAGCTGTTGGCATTTTTGGCGCTTTGGCTGGACCTGACCAATTTATAAGTCAATTAATAGGCGTTGGGTCTTATGCGGCAATTTGTATAATATCTACATTTATTATATTGTTTGTTTTGAAGAAAACCGTTGGAATAAGAGTTTCTGAACGGGAAGAACTGGAAGGGTTGGATGCACATGAACATGGTATGACAGCATATCCTGATTTTAGATTGAACGAGCATTAATATTAGTTGGTTTTTTTGAATTGAATAACGCCTCCGGAATTCGTTTTCCGGAGGCTTTATTATTTCAAGGCAGTTCCTTTTTATCTTTCAATTAAATATGTATTTTTGCGGCGATAAAAAGAGGAAAAATTTGTCTGATTGCAACCTCAAAAAAAATGCTAAAGCAGTTGATTATATCCTTCTTTAGCATTTAAGCGATCTCATTTATTTTCCGTAATTTAACCCAAAAATAGAGAACTATATGCCATATTTATTTACTTCGGAAAGTGTTTCTGAAGGCCATCCAGACAAAGTAGCAGATCAGATAAGTGATGCCTTGTTGGATAATTTTTTAGCGTTTGATCCCGATTCAAAAGTAGCATGTGAAACGCTGGTGACTACTGGTCAGGTTGTTCTTGCCGGTGAAGTAAAAAGTCAAACCTATCTTGATGTTCAGGACATTGCCCGAAATGTCATCAATCAAATTGGCTACACCAAAGGTGCCTACCAATTTTCTGGAGATTCCTGTGGTATTATTTCATTGATACATGAACAGTCCAAAGATATCAATCAAGGTGTGGACAGAGCGAATAAAGAAGAACAAGGTGCTGGAGACCAAGGCATGATGTTTGGGTATGCCACCAATGAAACCGAGAACTATATGCCTTTGGCATTGGACATTTCCCATAAAATATTACAGGTTTTGGCAGACTTGCGTAGGGAAAATAATGAAATCACCTATTTGCGACCAGATGCCAAAAGCCAGGTCACCATTGAATATAGTGATGATAATACGCCGCAACGTATTGATGCCATTGTGGTCTCTACGCAACATGATGAGTTTGATGCTGATGATGACAGGATGCTTGCGAAAATCAAAAAAGACATTATAGATATTTTAATTCCTAGAGTCATTGCCCAATTGCCCAAATATGTCCAGGAATTGTTCAATGACAATATTACCTATCACATCAACCCAACTGGAAAATTTGTGATTGGTGGCCCCCATGGTGATACTGGCCTTACAGGGCGTAAAATTATAGTGGATACTTATGGCGGAAAAGGTGCCCATGGTGGTGGCTCATTTTCTGGAAAAGATCCGAGCAAAGTGGACCGAAGCGCAGCTTACGCGGCAAGGCATATTGCAAAAAATCTCGTTGCTGCAGGATTATGTGATGAAGTTTTGGTACAGGTAAGTTATGCCATAGGTGTGGTAAAACCTACTTCAATTTTTGTGGATACCTATGGAACTTGTCCCTTAAACTTAACCGATGGTGAAATTTCGGAAAAAGTAGCTGAACTCTTTGACATGCGACCAGCTTCAATTGAGCAACGATTGAAATTACGAAATCCAATTTATTTTGAAACTGCCGCTTATGGGCACATGGGCAAATCACCTCAAACGGTCACCAAAGTCTTTGAAAGCCCTTATTCCGGTAGGGTTGAAAAAGAAGTAGAACTCTTTACTTGGGAAAAACTGGATTATGTTGATCTTGTAAGGATTGCATTTGGACTATAACCATTAATTTACCAAATATACCGCCCCATAAATTCTGTTTATGGGCTTTTTTATAAAAATACACTTAAGAAATCTTGTTTTGAAATTAGGTATTTCATCGTTATTTCGAGACATTTCAATCGCGTAATCCGAAAAATACCGCATTTCAACAAATATATAAGTCTGGTCGAAACTTTATTTTTTCATTTACACCGTTAAACCTACTAAATTTTAAATGTAATGAAAAGATTTCCCCAAATCGATCGTTTCTTTACTGCGGTATGCAGTTTCTCGATCCTAGCTTTATTTGTATTACTTTCTTCTTGTGAAAAAGAAAGCCTTCAAGATGATTTTACTAGAATAAAAGCATCAAATTTATCCACAGCATCCTTGATAACTGAGTTAAATTATGATGAAAATGATTGTTCTTCCGTTTGTATTGAAGAAGGCAGTGAAGCTTATTATGTAAAAAATGACTCCAAATCAGGTTCATCCGGTCGAAACGCCAAAGCAGTTGGTTATAATGCCTACAATACCGAAACCCAATTTATTGTTGAAGTAGCTTATCTGATCACTGAAGGCAATTCTGATGCCAAGGCAACAATAACCATAGATATTGACGGTAATGAAGTCGAAATTGAAGAAGTAGCCTCAGGATCTACTGTAAGTCATGCCATTGATTTACCTGATGGATGGCAAGCTTGTGATGTTGTAAACTTTAGTATACTTCAAGAAGCATTGGGCAATCCAATAGGTTTCAACGAAAGTTATTCATTGGTTGGAGTCTGTTCATCTGGTTGTGAAGAAAGCTTTGGTTATGCGGAAAACGAAGATGGAAGCTATACCTTCACTTATGTCAGTAGTGAAGATTTAGAAAATGCAGAAGTGAAATTTACCTGTCCACATATTACCGGTTTTGAAGCCCCAGATGAAAAACAATATGATGTCAACCCTGGAAATTCCAATGGTTCTCCAACGGTATTGACATGGATTGGCAATATTGAAGCTTGTACCGCAATCACGTTCAAGCTTTCTTTTGATTCCGACTGTGATCAGACCAATTCTGGTAAAGCCAATATTTTTACCGACTTTAAAGTGAACGGCGAGTCCAAAAAAGGATCCAATGAAAACATCACATTTGATTGTTCTGAATAAAAAACAACCATGAAAACACAAAAAAGCGAGAATGACCTTCTCGCTTTTTTATTTAAGGGCATTCAAAATCTATCCATAAAAAACAATATTCAATAAAATTATTTTACTTTAAAGGCAACTTTAACGCCAACTAAAAAAATGAAGCCTCCAAAATGGATACTTCCAATTATTGTCATTTCCCAATTTTGTTGTACATCATTGTGGTTTGCCGGTAACGGTGTTATGGGTGACCTTGTTGATAATTTCAAGCTTCATGAAGAGGCATTGGGTCATCTCACCTCTGCCGTACAATTTGGCTTTATATCTGGGACCTTAATATTTGCACTTTTGACCATTGCCGATAGGTATTCGCCCTCAAAAGTCTTTTTTGTTAGTGCGTTACTGGGAGCTCTCTGCAATGCCTTTATGATAATTGATTCCAATGGGTTTTTAAGCTTGCTCCTGCTTCGTTTTTTGACCGGGTTTTTTCTTGCCGGCATTTATCCTGTTGGTATGAAAATCGCCGCCGATTATTATGATAAAGAATTGGGAAAGTCATTGGGATTTTTGGTTGGTGCTTTGGTTTTGGGAACCGCATTCCCCCATTTGTTGAAAGATGTTCTGCAAAACATTTCTTGGAAATATGTATTGCTTACAACTACAAGTTTGGCCATTTTAGGGGGGTTGGTGATGAAACTTTTTGTTCCTGATGGGCCATTCCGAAAATTGAGCAAAGGCTTGGATTTCTCTGCATTTTCAAGGGTCTTCAAACATCATGAATTTAGATCTGCCGCTTTTGGATATTTTGGACACATGTGGGAATTGTATGCGTTTTGGGCCTTTGTTCCCGTGATGTTAAACCACTATTCACAATTACATCCTCAAACCACTTTAAATATTCCTATTTTATCGTTTTGTGTGATTGGCATTGGCGGCTTGTCCTGCGTGATTGGAGGCTATATTTCACAACGCATGGGTGCAAAAAAAACGGCCTTTATGTCACTGCTTTTGTCTTGTATTTGCTGTTTGGTCTCTCCTTTTATTTTTACTATAAACCTTGAAATTTTATTTATTGGTTTTTTATTGTTTTGGGGCATGTTTGTCATAGCAGACTCTCCTATGTTTTCGACCTTGGTTGCCCAAAATGCAGACGCTGAGATCAAAGGCACAGCACTGACCATAGTCAACTGCATTGGTTTTGCCATCACAATTATCAGTATACAACTTTTAAACAGTTTGCGTTTTGTAATAGATTCCAACAGCATTTATTTGCTATTGGCCATTGGGCCCATATTGGGTTTGATTGCCCTTAAAAACAAAAGAAAACCTATTTAAAAATCTTAAAGAACATCAAGATTTTTTTAAAATCAGTCCACGCCACCCTTTCTTGTTGAAAACCGTTGCTCTGGCCATTGCACTTGCTCTCCTTTACGTTTTTCCACGGGTAAAACTCTACGCTCTCTAGACGTTGTATTGGGATCTTCCGATGCCATATAAGCCAAAATAGCAGTTAAAATCACATTGTTTCTTACATCATCAAACACTATTTTATCATAAGTGTCCCTATTGGTATGCCAGGTGTAGTTGCCATAGGACCAGTTCAAAGAACTCAACCTAAATGCAGGCGCACCTACTGCAATAAATGAAGAATGGTCCGAACCTCCATCTGTTGGCGAACCTGGAAATTCGGTTTTGATTTCATCGGCTATTTCCATGGGCACTGCATTCAACCATCGTGATATATATTCATAGGAATATAAAAATCCAGAACCGTTTATTTCATTTACTCTGCCTGTACCATTATCCTGATTAAAAACAGCTTGAATATTGGCCACAATTTCGGGATGGTCTTCAACAAAAGCCCTGGAACCGTTTAATCCCTGTTCTTCACTTCCCCAATGGCCTACTAAAATGGTACGTTTTGGGTTGGGATAAAGCTTTTTAAGAATGCGCATAGCTTCCATCATGACCAAAGTACCGGTGCCATTATCGGTTGCTCCCTGTGCGCCATCCCAAGAATCCAAATGTGCCGAAAGCAGAACATATTCATCGGGTTTTTCCGTTCCCTTAATTTCTCCAATGGTATTAAAGGTTGGTACAACACCCAACGCTTTGGATTCGGCAACCACTTTTATTTTTGGCCGTTTTCCATATTCAGCCAATCGATAAAGCATGGTATAATCCTCAAGCTCCAATTCTACTGTCGGAATGGATTTCGTACTGGTACTAAAAACCTTATTTACCCCAAAACCTTTGGACCAGTAAGACGTTACAATTCCGGCAGCACCGGCATCTTCCAAAGCTCCAATAATACTCCTACGGTCGTACCCTGTCCTGATAATATTGGCATCCCATTCTGCAGCTAACTGATTGCGCTCTTTTTTCATGTTTTCAAAAGAGGCTTCTGTTGCAAATTCCTCCCAGTTATCATCTGGTCTCCCCGTTGGTTGCTTCATGGAAGCCATTACAAATTTACCCTTAACCTGAGATAACCAATTTTGAAAATCGACCCTATTATTTACAGTTGGGATAACCACTACTTCAGCGGTGACACCCTTACTTCCTGTACTTGGGCTCCAAGCCAATTGTGTGCCGTCCAAAGTTTGAATGCGGGGAGAAATCATGTCAATATGGGTAATACCGCGTTCCCAACCGCGCCATTCTCCCCATTGTTCATTTTGGGCGGGAATTCCCCAACCTTTATATTTTTCAACTACCCAATCATGGGCATTTTTCATTTGTGGTGTTCCCACCAATCTCGGGCCAACAACATCCAAAAGTTCATGGGCCAAAAGTTCCAACTGTGAATTTTCATTGGCTTCTTTAATAATATTCTCAATAACTTCTTTGCCTTCTTGAGCTTGTGTTATCGTTGCAATTAAAAAAAGGAGGAATAGAGAACGTTTTAAAAGATATTTCATTTTTAAGGAATGTTTTTAATGGTATAGTGCCCTAAAATAAAACTATTTTAGTAATTGAAGTAATTATTAAAGTTAAAACCTAAACAAAAAAGCCTTTTCAGTTAGAAGGCTTTTTAATATTACAATTCATATATCAATCGAAACGTAATGAACCGTGGCTGTATAAAGTATTCGGTGGCACTTACTGAATAGTCATTGGCATTGCTTTGACTTTGCGATTTGGTATCCAATACATTGGTGGCCTTAATTTGATATTCAAATTTGGCATCCTCATTTTTTCTGTAGGACAAGGATGCGTTCCAAAATTGGTAATCATTGATGGTGCCATCTTTATCGCTAAAATTATTGTATGAATAATCGGTTCTAAACGTCAAGGTTTTCCAAATATAGGCGTCAAATTCAATGGATGGTGCCTTGGTATAATATTTTATCCTGCTTTGCCCTTGATCATTATCCGATATGGAATAACGATACCCAAGCTCTACATTGGGGGCTTCCCTAAAATTGGTGCGAAATTCAGCCCTATATGTTTGGGTATAATTTTCATTTACCGATCGTTGATTTTGAATAAACTGATTGAACTTTGAATAATTGAAATTCCCATTGATGGAAGCCTGTAATTTTCCGAATCGCCTTTGAAAACGGCCATTGGCAGACAACGATTCGTCTGCAAATGACGAATTAAACGGTGAATTGGTACGGATAACACTTTCAAAATTGGTCAAATTCCGGATTTGGTCCATACTTTTTCTATAATTGATATTTGCAAATACGTTGGTATAATTAAACATATTAAAACTAAAATAAGAAAGGTTCACATTATGCGACACCGCATTGTCCAGAGCCTCATTGCCAAAGTAGAGAGAATTGTAATTGTTCAACACAAGCCCCCTTGCCAAATTGGTAACATCGGTAAATTGCGTTTGCATGCCGTAATTAAACACAATTTGTTCACTCTTTTTTAGTTGTACCCGCATATCAAAATCCGGTAAAAGCTTGAAAAAATTGTCCTTATAGGTCTCACCAAACTGGACATTTTTTGTACTATAGGCATGTCCCGAGACTCCTGGATTGAAGGTGAAAATCCCCGTTTTAAATCGGTAATGAAACCCTAAATACAGGTCACTAAAATTGTAATCGGTATTGTTACCAATTAATCCATCATTGATTGTTGGTGTTGGGTCAAACCGGGAATTATCATCCAAAAACTGAAAGATTTCAGAATCAAACTGCTGTTTGCTTAGAATGGTGCCCAATGTTAAATTGATGTTGCTTTTCAGATTCAACACGTTCCAATAATCCAATTTGGCGTCCAACTGATTGGATTTTATGCGTTTGTCCTGTACTATGTCATAAACCGATTGATTGTTATCCAAGCCCAAAGCATCAGCGGTATTCATATAATTGGTCTTATCTTCCAAAGTCGCATTATAAAATGGGTCTTCATCCTGCAATAAATGTTGGGCTTCCAAGGCAAAGATGTTGGTATCATTTAAGGTGTAATAGTAATTAAAATTTTGGCTTATACTGTATGGACTTGTTTTTTCAAGCTGATCAATGTTGCCTATAACCGAAGAGAAAAAACGTTGGTCCTGCGATTCCTTTGAAACACGACCAAGCACGTCATAATCCAATTGGTTATTAACATTGGGCTTATATTTTGTACTAAATTTCAACATGCCCAAATCACTGTTTTGGGTGGTATTGCTTTCAGTATCTTCATTTGGAATTCCCAAACCTTCATCCGTATATATCACCGAATTGTTTTCCTGTAATTCGGTTTTACTGTTCGAAAAAATGGCAAATCCACTAATATCCAAGGTCTTTTTTGGTGAATAGCTAAAATTTGCAGCCCCAAATTTAGTGTTGATATCCTTCGCCCTATTATTTTGAAGGGCCAAAAACCCAAGATTATTGTTTCCCAAATTAAGGCTAGTTCCACTTTGCCGACTTGGAGCCCTAAAACCCCCACTGAAATTGAAATAATCACGTCTGGTGAAAGCAACCTCTCCGGTATTGTTTAAATCGCCAATTAAATTGACGCTATATTTTGGACTGTAATAAAATAATTTTGGCTGTACCAAATACAAACCATTGTCTTCAGAACTTCCGCCGCCAGCAGTGACATTGCCAAACCAGAAGTTCTTTTTTCCTTCCTTTAATTTGATGTTGAGTGCAATATTATCCTGATTATTGGTAACCCCGCTCAATTGTCCAACCTCGGCATAATTTTTTAACACTTGTACTTTGTCAACCGCATTGGAAGGAATATTTTTTGTGGCCAATTTGGAATCACCATCAAAAAAATCCTTCCCATCAACCATGACTTTGGAAACCACTTTACCTTCAACTTCAACCTGACCATCATCATTGATTTCCACTCCCGGCAGGTTTTTCAAAACATCTTCCAGTTTCCTTTCGGTTCCTTTATTAAAAGAATCGGCGTTATAAGTTAGGGTATCACCATGTATGGTCACTGGCATTTCATAGGTCAATTCGATTTCGTCAAGTGAAGTGTCAGATTCCATTGAAAAATCCTTATCTATGTTGGCTTCTTTTGTTGTTAAAACCTCTGTTGAAGTTTTCATTCCAATATAGCTCACCTGTATACTATAGGTTGCATTTTTGGCCAATGCCAATTTATAACGTCCTTTATCATTCGTGATTCCATAAGATTCCAAGGCTTTGGTTTCTTGATTGATGGCGATGACATTGGCCAATTCCAATGGATTGCTGATACTGTCCTTTACAACGCCTTCAACTTTAATTTGGGCAAATGAATGTCCAGCTACCAGTAGTAGCATTGTTAAATAAAAATATCTCATAACTGTGTTTTGATTGATTTATACAATTGAAGACTAATCATTTCTTCTAAAGTTCCCTCTGTTACGGCCACCAAAATTTTCCCTCATTTCCTCCATTTTTTGTTTCACAATGTCGTTGTACTCTTGTCTTGTCACTTCTTTGCCTTTTGTTGGTGTTTGAATGTCTTCTTTATTTTGGGGATTGATCACAATTTTTGAACATAAAATGGTGGTCCTTCCTGCATTGACCTCGAGAATCAACCCTGGCAATCCCCAGTATTCATCCGGACCTTGATTGACCGGTATTTGAGGGGTGTACCAAGCTGTAACTTCAATTTCTTTCGGGATTTCAATCTCATCCATTGGGTTATTCGATTTTGTGGAATCTTTTGCAGTTTCACCATCTTTCTTTTCTTCGTCGTTAGTTCTGTCCCGTCTTCTAAAGTTCGTGAAATCGGTATCGCCGACCTTTTTCATGGCTGTAGCTTTAAAACATAAATATTGACCAATTTGTTTGGATTCCGTTCCCATTTTCCATTCCAGTCTTGATAAGGAATCTTTAACCAAAAACTGTTTGCCAAAGAATTCCTGTTCCTGCAATAATTGGTTTTCCTTTACATTTTTATATTGTGGACCACCTGTAAAACCGCCCATGAAACCTACACGAAAACCTCCGCCTCCTCCAGGAGTTTCCAATTTTTCCTCCTCTTTATAAATGGATTCGAAGGCATTGAAAGCGAGTTTGTAGGTTTTTTTGAACATGCTTTTCATGCGTTCAGCAATTTGCTTTTTTTGCTCTTCACTCATTTGTTGGCCTCCAAAACCATTAAAATCGATGATAGTTTTGGATTGGTATGTGGCAACTCCCTGAAAATCTTGGGATGAAACGGCGTTACAAATTAATATAATAATTGCAACACAAAGCTTAGTGAAAATTGAATTCATCTTAGTAAGTCTTATCGTTAAGTGTTAAAAGTAAGTTTTTAACACTTTATAGACTTTCAAAAACCTATAAAGTTTAATCGCAAACTGTTAAATTCCAATAAAAAAATTATCCCCCAATTTTTATTTCGAATCCCTGACCATCTCCTCTTTTACGGCTGAACTGCTCCTGCATCTCTTTCATCTTCTTTTTCATGATCTCATCAAACTCGGCCTTATTTACAACTTTTCCCTTTTTAGGTTCTGAAATATCAACCCTATCTTTTGGATTGATTACAATCTTGCTACAGATTACCGTTTCGGAACCATCATTGACTTCCAAAATCAATCCTGGAAGTCCATGGTAATTTCCTGGACCAGTATTGACCGGAATTTGAGGTGTGTACCAAGCCGTAATGGTTATGGTTTCCATTTCAGGGGCTTTCTTTTCTTCGGCATCCAAATCTTTATCTCCATTAATACTTATACTACCAACACGTTTTTCCTGTTCCCTGGTTGTTGTGGCCTTAAAGCAGGTATAATCCCCAATATTTTTGGTATCAGATTCCAGTTTCCAATCCATGGCGTTTAGCTGGTCCTTGATCAAGAAAATCTTTCCAAACACATCATTTTGATTGGTATAGCGCTGGTCCTTTGTGTTTTTATACAAAATATCTGCCCCACCAGAAACAACGACAACCATCTGCTCTCCAGATGGTTGGGGAGGTGCCAAAGCTTCTTCCTCCTTATAAATGGATTCTTCTTTGTTAAAGGACAAATTATAGGTTTTTTCAAATTGTTTTTTAAGCATTTCCATCATGCGTTGATGCATTTCGGAATTGACCTGGGTACTGTCCAATTTGATTTCAAGTTTACGCTTGGATTTATAGGTAGCCACACCTTGAAAATCTTGTGCACTGGCTTGGGCAACAATTAAGGTTAGCGCAAAAACAAGTACTTTAACAATGGTATTCATAACTCTGTTTTTTGATTAATTTGTTACAAATATGATACATTTAAAATTGTTTTACCGTTAATGTGTGTTAACGTGTGTTAACCGATTGACATTAATTCATTTTTAACATCTACTTTTGAATTATGAACGATGTCCGTTACAAGTGGATACTTTATATTATTGTCATTGTAATTCTTTCTACAATTGGCATACAAGTGTATTGGAACTACAAAAACTATCTCAGCAGCAAGCAACAGCTTATCAATGATGTTCAGGTAAGTTTGGATAAAGCCGTTGATGACTATTATGCCCATTTGGCTGAAAAAACCACATTTGGTTTTACTATTGAAAGCCCAACACCCATAAAATTTTTTGATAAAAATGGAAAGCTGGACAGTATTTTTGATAATTTTAAAAATTCAAGCCACAAATTAGATACTTCAGCACTAAATTTAATTAATGGCAAAGCGATATTTAAGGGTCAGAAACTAGATACAATTTTAAATATTGGCCATAGACTTAATAATCCTGAAACCAACAAGTCACAAATTGATGTCATAACTTATATGGAGTCCGATTCACTCCATACAGCAAAGTTTAGGACCCTCACTTCAAAAGTTATAGTCTCGCTTACCAATGATTCTTTGTCATTAAAAGAAATAGACACACTTTTGAAGGCCGAATTATTAAGAAAGAACATTCATATAGATTACAGCCTAAACTACAAGGACTATAAGGACGGTACTAGAACTTATAATGGCTTTAAGGCTTTTAATTCTTTAAAGAGGCATCTCTTAAAAGCAACTTCGGAGTCAACATTTTTACCAAGCGGAAGTGATCTGACCATAAATTTCACCAACGAAACCCAAATTATACTCAAGCGCATTTTTGGCGGCATTCTAATTTCTTTTCTTTTGGTTTTGGCTGTTATTAGCAGTTTGTTTTACCTACTCCACATCATAAAACATCAAAAGCAACTCGCCGAAGTCAAGAATGACCTCATCAGCAATATTACCCACGAATTTAAAACCCCCATTGCAACCATTAGCGTTGCCCTTGAAAGCATAAAGGATTTTAAGATTATCGAGGACAAGGATAAAACCAAAAAGTATTTGGAACTCTCCGGCGACCAACTCAGCAAACTCAATGTCATGGTTGAGAAACTTTTGGAAACTGCAACTTTGGATAGCGACAGTTTAACATTGCAGAAAGAATCGATTGATATCATTGAGGTATTGAGAACCCTAGTTGAAAAACATCAAATGCTTCCGATAGCTATCGGAACTGAACATAAAACCATTGTTTTTTCAAGTCCTTCTGGTTCCATAATGGCTTCAGTGGATATATTTCATTTTGAAAACGCCATCAACAATGTTTTGGACAATGCCCTAAAATACGGCGGAAAGGAGATCAAGGTTGGCATCGAACAAAACTCGTTTGCCTTTACAGTTTCAATTATTGATAACGGAAACACGATAACAAAAGCCCATAAGGATAAAATCTTTGAAAAATTTTACCGAATTCCTAAAGGAAACACACATGACGTTAAAGGCTTTGGCATTGGCCTTTACTACACCAAAAAAATTGTTGAAAAACATGGTGGAACCATTCATTTGAATTTGGAAAAAAACCTCACGACATTTAAACTTTCGTTTCCAAATGAATAAAACGATAACCTTACTTTTGGCAGAAGATGAACCGGCTTTGGGCATGATCATCAAAGAAAGTCTGGAGACCAGAAATTTTAACGTCCTGTTATGTGAAAACGGGGAGAAAGCCTTTGAGGTTTATAAAACCCAGCAACCGGAATTATTGGTTTTGGACGTGATGATGCCAAAAAAGGATGGTTTTACATTAGCAAAGGAAATAAGAGCTATTGATGATACAGTCCCCATTATTTTTCTCACAGCAAAATCCCAGACCCAAGATGTGGTTGAAGGCTTTACCATTGGCGGAAATGACTATTTAAAAAAGCCATTCAGTATGGAAGAACTCATTGTTCGCATCCATAATCTTCTCAACCGGACCCAACTTCAAAAAACAAGTGAAATCTTAAAATTGGGTCAATTTACATTCAATTTTCCCAAACAGACGCTTCAATTTAAAGACGGATCGAGTGTTCAGCTTACCCACAGAGAAGCCCATTTGCTCTTCCACTTAATCAAAAACAAAAATCAGATGTTGGATCGTTCCCTTATACTTAACAAACTTTGGGGCAATGACGATTTTTTCAATGCCAGGAGCATGGACGTGTTCATAACCAAACTTCGCAAAAAACTAAGCGAGGACGAAACCATCCAGATTTTAAACGTGAGGGGGTTTGGGTATAAGTTAATCTGTTAAAAGTGGTTTGATTTTTGTAATTTTCAGACCTATATGAAACATCTCAAGTACATTCTATGTTTTCTATCGTTATCTGTTTTGGGACAGGAATCCATTGAAACGAAACTGATAAAAAATACCCCTTTAGGATCACAAACCTTAATTGGCATTGATAACTTTGGTGATATGTATTCCATCAACCAAGCAACATTCACAAAAAAAAGTCAAACTAAAAGTGTTTCTTACAGTAATATTCAGCTTGGAAATATCACTTCGGCCAATGCCTTCAATCCTTTAAAAATAAATCTCTTCTACAAAAATTTTAATACCGCCATTATTTTGGACAATAGGTTGGCTGAAATTTATAAAATTGATTTCAACTCCAAACAGCCCTACAGGAATGTATCCCATATTTCTACCGGGTATGACAATACTTTATGGATTTTCAATCAGGAAAATCAACAGTTGGAACTTTATGACTATAAAGCCAACACCATAAGGGCAACCACAATTCCTGTGCAATCCAATGTGCTTGATTTGAAAAGCAATTACAATTATTGCTGGTTACTGACCGAAAATAACCTCTACACTTACAATTATTTTGGAAGTGTCATTTCAAAATTTAAAAATGAAGGCTATACTGAATTTGCCGAAAACAATGGGAACTTGATATTAAAATCAGACAATCATCTGTATTATATTGCCAAAGAGACTGACGGTTTGATTCCTATCAAATTACCGGAATTGTTAATAAATCAGTTTTTATTGACCAATGAAACCTTGTATATTTACGACGGTGAAACGCTTCGCCAATTCCAATTAAAACTCAAATAAATATGCATGCTGCTGTAGCCGGAAACATTGGTGCTGGTAAAACCACACTCACTAAATTACTTGCCAAACATTATAAATGGGAAGCCCAATTGGAGGATGTTGTCGATAATCCGTATTTGGATGATTTTTACAACCAAATGGAACGTTGGAGCTTTAATTTGCAGGTGTATTTTTTGAACAGCCGTTTCCGTCAGGTGGAGCTCATTCGCAAAAGTGGCAAGGATATTATACAGGACCGCACCATCTATGAAGATGCCCACATTTTTGCCCCCAACCTGCACGCCATGGGACTGATGACCAATCGTGATTATGAAAACTACCGTTCCCTTTTTGATTTGATGGAATCGTTTGTTGAAGGGCCCGATCTTTTGATTTATTTGCGAAGTTCCATTCCTAATTTGGTGAACCAAATCCATAAACGCGGCCGTGAATACGAAAACTCCATCAGTATCGATTATTTAAGCCGGTTGAATGAACGCTATGAAGCTTGGATCCATGGGTACGACAAAGGCAATCTATTAATCATTGATGTCGACACCATAGATTTCGTGACCAAACCCGAAGATTTGGGAACCATCATCACCAAAATAGATGCCGAGATTCATGGGTTGTTTTAACCATTGCATGTATTTTAAGTGAACCTTACATTGACTAGTCCTAAAAAATCGATACAGATTATTAGACAAAAATAGATTAATTAAACAGCATCAAAAACGTTTTTGATGCTGTTTTTAGTTTTATAGGTTTTCATTTTAAGTTTATTTTGCTGGTGCATCTGATTTGGGGTTAGCATATGGTTTGATAAATGCGGTCTTTTTTCATTATAGATCGCTACAGCTTCTTTAATTATTTGCTTCATAACCGGCAGGTCTTTGCTGTATTTATCAATATTAAATTCTTGTTTCAAGATACCGTTTACTCTTTCTGCTACGGCATTTTCATAGGGATCAGAGTTTTGTGTCATACTGGGCTGAATTTCGTTTTTCCTTAATGTTTTTTGATATTCATTGGCGCAATATTGCAGTCCTCTGTCAGAATGGTGTATCAACGGTGTTTTCTTGTTTTCTCTTAGCTTTATAGCTTGTTTTAATGCTGCCAAGCTACTTTCTGTACTTAAATTATCGGACACATTGTAGCCTACTATTTTCTTTGAATAGGCATCGGTTATCAAACTTAAATAGCACGGTTTCTCCCGTTTTCCGATATAAGTGATGTCTGACACCCAAACCTGTTCTGGCCTGGTTATTTGCAAATCCAGCAACTGGTTTTTATACTTTCTAAAGCGGTGATGTGAGTTCGTAGTGATATGGTACGAACGTTTTGGAGCGATCAATAAGTGATTGGCCCTTAGAATATCAATAAATTTATCTCTTCCTATTTTCAGTGTTTTTAAATCTTGGTTTAGTAAATAATATAGTTTTTTAGAGCCAATTCGTGGCATTTGTGTCCTGGTTTCTAAAACCATTTTCACCACCAATACGGCCTTATCCTGTTTGGTAATGCGGCGTTTTATGCTTCGATAATAAACCTGTCTGTCTATCCCGAACAAAGTACAGGCAAACATTACTGTTTGGTTTTCTTGTTCTTTAAAATGGTCGATTGTTCGGGTGATGAGTTTTTTCGGATGTCAATTTGATATTCTTTTTCGGCAATATCAATCATCATATCAAATATGATGGCTTTCTTATCGGCAACAAAAGCTTGCTGCTCTAAAAATGCTTTTTGCTTTTCTAGCAGCTTGACCTTTGCTTCCAGTTCCATTATTTTTTGTTCTGGAGTTTTTGGCATATTGGATGGCGTTTGATTTTCCCAATCAAAGTTACCAAATTTTCTTAGCCATTGAACAATTGTTGAACGTGCCTGGATCCCATATTTGCGACAAGCTTCGTGAGTTGACAACCTGCCTTGTTCAATTTCTTGAACAACTTGCAGTTTAAAAGACATT
>DASWKU010000329.1:0-2799 GCA_036396455.1 Flavobacteriaceae bacterium | reverse complement strand
TTTCCTTATCGGCATCAATAAATACCAAGTCAAAAATCATGTCCAGTTTTGGCACAAGCTCCAAGGCATTCCCTAAATGCTGATGGATTTGCTTCCCAAATTCAGATTTGTCAAAATACCTACGTTGAAAATCAAAAAGTTCTTCGTTGATATCAATGGTATGGAGTTGGCCATCATTTTGTAAACCTTCGGCCAAACACAATGCCGAATACCCAGTATACGTACCAATTTCCAGAATATTTTTCGGATTTATCATTTTGGAAATCATACTCAACACTCTGCCCTGGTAATGGCCGCTCAACATTCGGGGCTGCAGTATTTTTTGATGTGTTTCACGGGATAATTGTTTTAACAGTTCTGGTTCATCTTCAGAATGTCGTACAGCATAGTCGTCAATTTTTTCAGCTATAAAATGCATTTATTTTAATTGAATTGTCATGCTGAGCCTGTCGAAGCATCTTTTACCTGAGATTCTTCGTTTCACTCAGAATGACAAATTAACCCAAAATTCTATTTACTAATTTCTGTTTCGCCGCCTCGTCATCCCCACACAACCATTGGATCACATTGTCCTGCCAAATGGCATCCCGTTCGGCTTCTGTGATAATCTCCCGCTCCATGGCCAAATCCAAAATTTTACCGGGATATGACGATTGTTTGGCACTTTCCATTTCACCCAATGGGTAGGGATCATCCAATCCCATAATCACTTGATTGTAGGTTTGGTTTTTAATCAGCAATTCCAAGGAACCTGTATCGTGCACAAGCGTGTCAAAGAAAATATTTTTATGACCAACGGCCTTTCTTGGGTGGCATTTGCCTTCAAATAAATCGGGCCTGCCGTCAAATCCCTGAATACGTCTTCCCAAATTGATTTGTGCCAATTGGCCACCATGGGCAAAACAAGTGCGCATATTTGGATATTTATCCTGATAGCCGTTTAAGGTCAAAAAATGATAGGCATCCGCACATTGTGCCAACATCCAAATGAGGTGGAAGCGCCAAGAGCTATTTTCAAGTTTTATAAATTTTTCTCCATCATAGGGATGGATTTCAACTGCAAGATTGTATTTACTGGCCAATTCGAAAATAGGTTCATTTTCTTCGTCAAAAATACTTCGCCATGTGCCGATAGTATCCATATAATGGGTTGGCAGGCACAGCAATTGCAACCCCAACACCTCAACACAACGTTCTATTTCCCAGCATGCCCCGCGGACAAATCCGGGATGGACCACAAACCCGCAGGTAAATTTGTTGGGATGTTCGTGCTGTATTTTGGCATTGAAATCATTTTGAAAACGGAGTGCCTGTTTCATTTCTTCAAGGCGAAGGCCATTTCCATATAATTGTGATAGGTTGAGGACTACGGCATGGTCAATTTTAAAATGTTCCATCCATTCCAGCTTCTCATTTAGAAAGAAACTTGAATCGGTTACCGGACGGCTCCAATCCTTTTGGAGCATGAATTTCCGGTCCTTATCCACCCAAAAGATTTCTTTTTCACGCATGAAATCCGGAATTTCCTCAGGATAGGGAAGCAGGTGTGAGTGACCGTTAATGCGAAGTTTTCGATCCATATAAAATTAATCTTATAACTGAACCTTTTTTGGGGGTTGCATTACTGCACCACAATTAGGACAACCGCGTTTACCTTCGTCACCATAATATTTATCAAAGATTTTCGGCATATCCGTTTCAATATTGTCCAAGGTAAAATCCTCTTCATACAACTTGGTCGTACAGTTTTCACAAAACCAAAGCAAAGCATCCTTCATACCTTCCGGACGCTTGTATTCAATGACCAAACCAACGGTATTGGCACCACGCTGCGGAGAATGTGGCACTTTTGGTGGCAATAGATAAATATCACCTTCTTTGATGTGCACATCTTTTGGAGTTCCGTTATCAATTATTTTCAAGACAATGTCGCCTTCAATTTGATAGAAAAATTCCGGCGTTTCGTTATAATGATAATCCTTTCTGCTGTTTGGTCCCCCAACGACCATGACGATGAAATCACCATCTTTCCAAACGACCTTGTTGCCAACTGGTGGTTTTAAAAGGTGTCGGTTCTCTTCAATCCAAGCTTTAAAATTTAAGGGTGAAACTAATTTGCTCATAATAAGCCCCTCTTAATCCAGACGCTTTGGTCGGGAAACTCAAATCGGGTTTTTTGAGTTGTTGTTATACTTTATAAAATCAAATTTAAAGATACTATAATTTTGTCAATTTCCCTCCCTTTGGGAGGGTAGGGTGGGCTTACAAAGATTTTGTTCGTCCACCATCAACAGGAAGGTTAATTCCGTTAATATAACTGGCAGCTTCACTCACCAAGAACACGATAGCATTTGCGGTTTCTTCTGGTTTGGCAAACCGTTTTACTGGTGCATAGGATTTCATGATTTCGGCCATTTCTTCAAAACTTGTACCTTCTTTTTGGGCTTTGGCCTTTATGATTTCATTTAAACGTTCTGTTTCTGTAAAACCGGGAAGAATGTTATTCACGGTAATTCCAAATTCTCCCAGTTCAATGGATAAGGTTTTGCTCCAATTTCCAACGGCACCCCTTATGGTGTTACTTACGCCCAAACCCGGTATGGGCTCCTTTACCGAAGTTGAAATGATATTAATGATGCGACCAAATCCTTCTTTCTTCATAAAGGGAACCACAGCTTGGGCCAACACATGATTACATTTTAAATGTTGTGCAAAGGTATTTTCAAATTGTTCAAGTGTCGCTGTCAAAATATCGCCGCTTCTTGGACCTCCGGTGTTGTTCACCAAAATATGAAATCC
>DASWKU010000328.1:0-8435 GCA_036396455.1 Flavobacteriaceae bacterium | reverse complement strand
GGAGGCATCAGTTTATACATTACGGGTGTTACAATTCTTGCTAGAATTGTTGAACTTATAAGCCCTCCAATTAATACAATTGCCAACGGAGATATTTGAGGATTTGAGTTTAAAGCAATAGGAATCAGTCCGCAGGTTGCCGTAAGGGATGTTAATACTACCGGAAGAAAACGGGTTTCTCCTGCAATGGCAATCGCTTCATCAATGGACTTTCCTTCTTGTCTTAATTGGTTCGTAAAATCGACCAGTAGCAGGGAGTTTTTGACTTGAATTCCAGACAATCCGATGAAACCGATAATAGAAACCAACGACATTGGGTTTCCTGTAGCTATTAAAAATAGTACACCTCCTAAAACGCCCAACGGAATGATGGACATAACGATGATGATTCCTTTAAAAGTCTTAAATTGAAGCAATAAAACGGCAATAAATAAAAATGCACTCAATATAATTACCGAAAGGAAATTACCTCCCAATGCATCACCTTCCGATTCTTTTTCTCCAGATAGTTTGTAATAATAACCTTTAGGCATTTCGAGCTTATCCAATTTCGGAATAATATCTACCAGCAGGTCATTCGCTAAATAACCTTCTTTTGACATCGCGCTGACTTTTGAAAAGCGTGATTTGTTAAAGTGGTTGATTGCTGTAGGTGCCGTTTCAAAAGATACTGTTGCAATCTGATTTAGTGCAATTGGTGTTCCTTGAACATTATTTACATATAAATTTTTCAGTGCATCCAGTTTAGAAAACTTATCTCTTGGAATGGTAATTGTCACGTTTCTGGCATCGCCACGGTCATCTATATAATCTCCAACTGTTAAACCAGCAACTGCAAGACGAATTACTTTGTCAATTTCGCTTGTTAGTACACCCAATGTTCTTGCTTTTTCTTTATTAATTTTTACTTTAACATCGGTTTTATACGTATTTAATTCGTTGTTGATATAAACCGTTCCTTCTTGATTTCGTAAAATAGTTTCTACTTGAGAAGATAATTTGCGTAAAACTTCTTGGTCTTCTCCAAATAATCGCACCACGATATTGGCTTCCAAGGGTGTTCCCTGTTCAAAATCTTTTACCTCTACTTTAGCATAAGGCATTGTTTTGAACTTTTCACGCAATTTTTCAATCAGAATGGTTTTGTCTGAAGGTTTTGTTTCATCTTCCAATTGAACAAAAATCTGGGCAAAATCAGATTTTCTGTCCTGTGGATGTACGTTGTAGTAAATCTGTGGATTTCCTTTCCCAACATTAGAGGTGAAATACACAATTTCTTTATGGTTTTTCAACTCGGCTTCCACAATTTTTGTCACCCTGTCGCTTTCTGAAATATTGGCTTGAAGTGGCATTTTTATGTTGATTAAAAACATTGGTTTTTCCGAAGTCGGAAATAATTTAAATCCGGCTACAGAAAACAGTCCAAATGCAATGACACTTAAAAATATAGAAATGGCAATCGTTGTTTTTGGGAATTTCAATGCTTTGGGCATGATATTTTTGTACGATTTCGTAAGGAATTTTTGCAAATGCTGAAGAAAAATGTTCCCTCCTTCGTGTTCGTGTCTTTTTAAGAATCGACTTCCCAAAAACGGAACCAATGTTAAAGCTACAAGCATAGAAGCCAATACACTTGTGATAACTGCCATAGGCAAACTTCTGATGAATTCACCCGCCATATCAGGAAGAAAAGCCAATGGTAAAAAAGCAATCACCAATGTTACGGTGCATCCTACAACGGCAATTCCTATTTGCTTTGTTCCTTTTAAAACAGCATCCATTTTAGAATGCCCTTCACGAAGCCAACGCTCTATGTTTTCGACAACTACAATACTATCATCTACCAGTAATCCTAAAGCGACCACCAACCCCACAATACTTAATTGGTTTAACGAAAAACCTAAAGCATTCATTGCAATTAATCCTAAAGCCAAAGATAAAGGAATGGAAATCATAACGATTACCGATGCTCTTGAGCCTAAAGGTAATAGCGTAATAATAACCAAAACGATTGCAATTGTAAATTCAATACCCAAGTGTCCCAATCGTTTAGAAACCATATCGGCTTGGTCAAAGTTTTTAATTAGTTTGATATTTGAAGGCAATTCTTTTGAAAATTCCTCTAGTATTGGTAAATATTCTTTCTGAACATCGCTTATGTTTACATTATCTTTCATTCCGGCAGTTACCAAAACACATCGGTGTCCATTGATTCTGGTAATATGATGTACCACTTCTGACTTGTAGCTTACTTCGGCTACATCTTTCATATAGATGATTTTTCCGTTGGCATTGTAAACAACCGTATTGGCAACATCATCCGCATTTTTGAATTTACCACTGGTTTTTACATTGAATACTTTTGTATCCAAATCAATACTTCCTCCAGGAATATCGGCAGCTTCACTTTGCAAACTTTCCATTACTACATTCAATGGAATTTTTAATTGTGCCAATTTTTCCATGTTCAAATCCACTCTGATTTCCTGTTCTGGAATTCCAGCGTATTCTATATCTTTAAGATTGGTAATTTTTTCAATTTTTGTCTTCAATTTGTCCGCTTCATCTCGCAATTTTTTGTCTGAAGCATTTTCAGAAACCAAAGCTATCTGAAGAATATTAACATCCGCAGACGATATTTTTTCTGTTTTAATTTGATAAATGTCTTTTGGAAGTTCGCTGCTTTTAAGGGCATTCATTTCCGTGGAAATCTCCTGATATTTGTTATCAACATCAACTCCGTATTTGAATTTTACCTGAAAAGCGGCAACACCATCTTCTACGGTTGTTAATATTTTTTCGATGTTCTCCAGTCCGTAAATTTTATTTTCAATAGGTTTTACGACCTGTTCTTCCATATCTTTTGGACTTGTACCAGGATAAATGACCGTAATTAAATATTGAGGTGGGCGCGTGGAAGGGTCTTCTGCTCTCGGCATTGTAAATAAGGTAAGAAACCCTACGACTGCAATAAGAAGGAAGATAATCAGCGTGAACTGATAATTCTTAACGGCAAAGTTTGTAATCTTCATGATGTTATTGTTTAATGATCTTTATCGTTGACTGTTCGTTTAGATAGGCACTGTTGGAAATGACTATCTGGTCAGTTTTTTGAAGGCCGTCTTTTACAAAGACCTTGTCATTATCAAATTTGTTGATTGTAATGGGTTGACGTTTTACTTTGTTATTTTCCACTACAAACACAAAGGCTTTGTTACCGTCAGCCTCAATAAGTGAATTATATGGAATGACCATAAAATCTTCGGCTTTATCGGTTTGTATTTTTGCTTTCCCAAACATCCCCACAGCAGGTTTTTGGTCTTTCATATTCAGTTTTAGTTCTATTTGAAAAGACCCAAGGGCAACATCTGCTGCTTGCGATTTTCTAAAAATGGTAGCTTCAAATTTTTCATCAGGAAATCCGTCAAGTGTTACCATGGCTTTCTGACCTATTTTTACTGATGCCCATTCTTTATCTGTCAAACCAACTTTCAAAAGATAATTGTTGTTTTGGCTGGTTTCATTGATTGCCAAAATTGGGGATCCAGAACCAACGACTTCGCCTTCATTGGCTATTTTATTGGCTACAAAACCATCTGAAGTAGCATATATTTTAGCGTAGCGGGAATTAAAAGCAACGGCATCTTTTTGCCTTTTGGCAATGTCCAGACCTGTTTTTGTGTTTTGAAGCTGCTCCAAAGTGTAGACGCTGTCTTTGTATAGATTATTGGCACGTTCATAATCCCTTTCAAATTTTTTCAAATTCAAATCTGCTTGATTTAAGCCTGCATTGATTTCGGTTTGATCTAATGTGGCTAAAAGTTGTCCTTTTTTGAAAAACTGCCCTTCATCCACATAAATGCGACTCACTACACCACCGATTTTAAAACCATAATTGGCTTGGTTTTCTGTAGTTACTAAACCTGACGCACTTATATTATTTGTAAGTGCTAAAGATTGAACTGTTGCTGTTTTTATTGAAATAATATCAGCAGTTTCAAATGAATTGTTTTCCTTTTTTTCTTCTTTACATGAGAAAAAAAGTGGTAAAGTTAAAAGGGAAACTATTATTGTTGTTGATTTCATAATTTTATGTTTTTAGATTTATTTAAAAGTAAAAGTGGCGTTGGCTCTTTCCAGTTCAGCGAAAGCGATCCAAGAATTATAAAAAGAGATATTTGCATTAAGCTGGGCATTTACCCATTGGTTTTGTGCATCCAAAAGTTCGATATAAATGGCCTGACCTTCCTTGTAAAGTCGGGTTATATCGTCATTGTATTTTTTGGCCGCTACTTTTTGATTTTTATCTGCATGGAATTGCTCTAAAGCTGATTTCAAATTATTTTGTGAAACCTGAAACTGAAGCAGTAATTGCTGTTTTACATTGTCAATTTGTGAACTGATTTTTTTTGTATCCTGTTCTACTTGTTTGAGTTTGTATTTATTTTTGTTTCCTGAAAAAATGTTCCATTCCAAACCCATACCGACAAAGTAGTATCTGGATTGTTTATTTATTTCAAAGTCGAAGTCTTGAAATCCAAAATCGGCAAAACCGCTTAGCGTTGGAAGCCAGTGTGACTTTGTGAGTTTGCTAACGTTATCGTTTATTTCTTTTACTTGATCGAGTTTTTTTAATTCTTCTCTGTTTTGAGTGTTCTCTTCAACCAATGCATCAGGCAAGTCTTCATTGTTTCCATCAACTACAATTTGGGTGTCGAGTTTCTGATTGAGCAGAAAATTAAAATAAGCTCTGGCATTATTGCTGACTTGTCTTGCCGTTTCCAAATTGGCTGCAATACGAATGACTTCATTATCACTTCGTAAGACAGCTGTACGGTTTATTTTATCATTTTTAAATAGAGAATGGTTTACCCTTTGGTTTTCTGTTACCAACTTCAAAGCATCTTCATAAATTTTAATTCCTTCCAAGGATTGCAAATACTTGTAATAGGCAATTTTTATATCCTTGACCAATTCTCTTTGATAGATTTCCAATTCTATTTTTTGTAATGAAGTCTGCTGGTTTTTAATTTTTTTGTTATAAATGATTTCAAAATTCAGCAATGGCATTGTGGTATGAATTTTTGCATCATAAAAGTTATCCGGATTAATTAGAACGGACTGATTTTCTAAAGTTGGAAAGGCATTGGAATTTGTAATTTGGTTCAAGGTATTATATACCGGATTTAGCATATCTCCAATAGGAATATCTATTGTTCTACCACCCTCTGCCTTGGTATAACTTCCATTTAAGGAAACGGTAGGGTAGAACAAGGAACGTGCTTCTTTTAAAGCCCACATACTTTTGTTAATATCAAAGTTGTGTTGTTTTATTACTTCGTTATTTTTTAGGCCGACTTCAATATAGCCGTCTAGCTTACTTTGTGAATATCCCAGATATCCAAATAAGACCAGTGTCAGAGTTAGTGTTTTTTTTATCATTTTATACATTGTTTATTAATTGAACGTGGTTCATTTTTTTAATCAAAAAAAATATTATAGTTTTTCTATTATTTTTAAATATTCATTGTACCCGTCAAACAGAATAGTGTCAGGATTAGTGAATTTTACACCTTTAGTTCTCTGACGTATTTCAAGACAGCACATACCGTGTACCAAACTCCAAATCATAAAAGAGAGAGGTTCAGCATTATGTCCTTTAAAATGGCCTTTTTCCATACACTGTTCAACAGTTGTTTTTACAGAGTTGAAAGTCTCAACCCCTTCATTCCAACCTCCTTCTTCCGAACTTTCCAAAAACTCCATAGGTGCTTTAACATTAAACATCAGATCGTACATTTCCTGATTTTCAATGGCAAATTTGATGTAGATAAATCCCATTTTTCGAAGTCGTTCCTTTGGGTCTTCTATACTAAACAATTCCTTAAAGTATCCGCCCAATTCTTGAAATCCCATGGAATGAAGGTCATGTAAAATGGCATTTTTATCTTTAAAATAGACATATACAGTTCCTACACTATAATCTATTTCATCGGCAATATTTCGAATTGTTGTTTGATCAATACCTCTTTCCAAGAAGAGCTTTTTTGCTCCTTTTAGAATGAGTGCTTTTAAGGCTTCTTTTTCACGTGCTTTTCTTTCTGCTGTACTCATAACTGTTATTTTCTTTGCAAATATATGTTTATTTTTTGAACAACGTTCATTTTTTTAATTTATTTTTAAAAAAATATTTGATTTCAGTAAAATTGAGCACAGAAACAATAAAAATTATTAGGATTCTTGTATTCTTTGAAACATAGACTTATGCTTTTTTTGGGTTTTTAGGAAATAATGAACGATTGAAATCGACTATATCTTCATGGAATGGAGGTGAAGTTCGTTCTATTAATTTTGTAATGGACAAGTCTCTTAGATAGCCAACATTGGCTATGACAGATTTTGATTCTGGATTAGATACATGGTGGTATTTTGGAGGGAAATGGGTTTCTTATGAAGAGTTATCCAAGAGATTTCAATTCGATATTAGAGATTTAGCCATGGATATAAAATTGTCAGATTAAGTTTCAAACAACAACTTGGTAAAATAAATGTATTTGATTTGATTATCTGCTGTGCAAAGTCTTCTGACTCATCGCAATCTCAACCTTTTTCAATAGCAACAGCTATCGGAAGGAACTTTGAGGGAACAAGGCTGCTTATTTTTCATTTTTTTGTATATTTGATTTCCCTCCTGTGTTAAATTCCCTTACAATGTATTGTTATAATTAACGTTAAGTGTGTGTGAAAGCAATTTTTTTAATAGAACAACTTACTACCGGTGGCAAAATCATTATTGGCATTTTCTTTCTTTTTTTATTGGCAATGCTCTTGAACTTTGCCTTAAAAATGGTGGAACTGGGTTATGTCATGCGCCGAAGAAAACCATTCTATATTCATGTCCCTTTCTTTTTGAGGAAACTTGACGGTAATAAAAAGTCCATTTTAAGAAACCAATTTAAGTTTTATAATAAATTAACGCCAAAATTACAGCGCATCTTTGAGCACCGAGTGGCGTCATTTGTTAAGGACAAGGATTTTATTGGAAGAGAAAATCTGGAAGTTACCGAGGAAATGAAAGTGCTAATTTCGGCAACTGCGGTCATGTTGACCTTCGGGTTTAGGGATTTTTATATTGGTTTGCTTGATAGGATTTTCATCTATCCAGGAGAATTTTATTCCCTTGCCAGAGAAGAATACCATAAAGGGGAGTTCAACCCGAAATTAAGAACATTGGTATTGTCTTGGAAGGATTTTAGAAAAGGTTTTGAAAACTACCATGACAACATTAACCTTGGCATCCATGAATTTGCACATGCCATTCATTTAAACAGTATGAAAGAACGTGATATTAGTTCAACCATTTTTTCAGACTCCTTTAAGGAACTTACTGATTTGATCACAAACAAGGAACCGCTTCGCAAAGCGTTGATTTCTTCAAAATATTTTAGGGAATATGCCTTTACCAATCAATTTGAATTTTTGGCCGTGGTTATTGAAACCTTTATTGAATCACCGGATGAATTCAAATCGCAATTTCCGGAGGTTTATGATAAAACCAAGCAGATGCTCAATTTTGATTTTGCAGGCTACTAGCTGTTTCTATATGATTTTTGTCATATTTTTTCGTGTTTTTGATTCTTATTTTTAATGGGAAATTAAAACTGTGGAATCATGTTAAGAAAAGAACCGGTTACAACAATAATGACCCAGAATGTGATTACATTGAAGAAGAGTGATAGTTTGGAGACAGCCGAAAAATTATTCAAAAAGCATCATATAAGGCATATTCCGGTGGTCAGTGGCAAAGTCATTTTGGGAATGTTGAGCTATACCGATTTACTTCGAATAAGTTTTGCCGATTCTGTTTATGACGATGCAGATCATGTGGACAGTATTGTTTACAACATGTTCTCCATAGAACAGGTCATGGTAAAAAAAATAATAAGTATCAAGCCGTCAAATTCAATTAAGGAAGTTGCTGAAATCTTGGCAAAAAGTGAATTTCATGCCCTACCGGTAGTGGATAAGAACGAATTGGTAGGTATTGTCACGACAACGGACTTAATAAACTATCTTCTGAAACAGTTTTAGGCATTTGCCAGACTTTTAAGTGCCTTTACGGTCTCAAGGGGATTGGCACTGCTAAAAATGTAATTTCCCGCAACCAAAACATCTGCGCCAACTTCAACCAACTGTTTTGCATTTAAATTGGTGACACCACCATCAACTTCAATAAAGGTTGAAGCCCCTTTTCTGTTGATAAGTTCCTTTAATTGAACAATTTTATTATAGGAGTTTTCAATAAAACTTTGACCTCCAAAGCCTGGATTGACACTCATGATCAATACCAAATCAATATCCTTGATGGTGTCTTCCAAAACATTGACATTAGTGTGCGGATTTAAGGCAACTCCGGCTTTCATCCCTTCAGATTT
>DASWKU010000327.1:0-2710 GCA_036396455.1 Flavobacteriaceae bacterium | reverse complement strand
TTTATGAGCCCTATTGGGATATGGTGTTTATCATAAATTTTCTTGGCGAAAAAATAGGATACTGCAGAGAAAGGACGTACTTGTTTTCCAATGGCTTTTTGCCAATTTCCGCCTTCTAAATCATTCTTTTCACCAGAAATACTCGTCGAAGTCGGTATTTTGAAATGACGGATTTCAGGATAATTTGCATTGGCAATTTCATGAGCGTAAGTAACATCATGTATATCTAGTTGGTGCACCATATTGGATTGCCCTGAGCAAAGCCAGACATCTCCAATTAGAATGTCTTTTACCTGTATGTCGTTTTTCCCGGAAATTTTTATATCATACGGACCACCTGCTCTCATTTTTGGTAATTCAATCTGCCAGTTACCGGTTTTTGAAGCTTTTGTTTTGAAGGTTTTATTTTGAAAAAAAACAGTAATGTTTTCATTAGGGCTAGCCCAACCCCAAATAGGTAATATCTGACCTCTTTGTAATACCATACCATCGCTAATAAGTTTAGGAAGTCTTACCTGTGCCAAACATAAATTTGTTTGATAAGTGAAGATTAGAATAAATATAAATTTAAAAGTGTTCATTTTATTATAAAGAATTAATGTCTTGTGATAGTTGTTTCTATGTTTGTTTTTGTGATGACAGGTTTACAGATCTGCAAAGAGACTAGTATTATGAATAGAGAAACAATTTTTAAAGATATGGCTTTCATTAGTAAATAGTTTAGTGGAATTTATTATAAAATCAATTTTAATTTTTATTTCTCATTTGTTTATTATAGTTTTACACAACCGATTGCAAATTATGATTTTTTTATTATCTTCACAATTATTTAGTGTAAATATTACAAGCTATGTATTTGAAGAAAGACCATTTTATTAAATATTATGAATTCTAGATATGTGCCTATAAATATGGCCCCTTGTAAATTGAGGTGGTTCTTTTTGTTGTTTTTCTCCTTTATGGGTATTAATGGTTTTTCTAATAATGGATATAAACTTTGGTTACAGTATACCTTTATTCAAGACCAAACTAAAAGAGCTAATTATCAAGCGCAAATAAAATCCTTATCAGTTATAGGGAAATCTGAAACAATGCAAGCTGTATCTGAGGAACTTAAATCGGGGATTATAGGGATGTTTGGAGCTGAATATTATGCCAAAATTAAGGAGGTAAAATATAAAGATGGTGAGATAATTTGTGCTTCTGAGACAAATTTAAGATCAGATATAAAATCGGTATTGACTGAAGATTTAATGAAAATAAATAAGGAGGGATTTATTATTAAATCGCTTAAAATCAATGGGGATATAAAAACAGTTATTACAGGAAAAACAGATGTTGCAGTTCTTTATGGTGTATTTCATTTTCTACGATTAATCCAAACGAATCAGTCTATAAATGATTTAAATATTAATTCTTCTCCCAAACTTAATGTGAGACTTTTAAATCATTGGGATAATTTGGATAGAACTGTAGAACGTGGATATGCAGGGTTTTCTATTTGGGATTGGCATCGGTTACCTGATTTTATAGATCAACGCTATGTAGATTATGCTCGTGCTAATGCTTCTGTAGGAATCAATGGTACAGTTTTAAACAATGTCAATGCCAATGCGTTAATATTGACCCCGCAGTATCTGGATAAGGTAGAAGCCTTAGCAAAGGTGTTAAGGCCTTACGGGATTAAGGTTTATTTAACAGCTCGTTTTTCTGCACCCATGGAAATTGGAGGTTTAGAAACAGCAGACCCTCTAAATAAAAAGGTAAGCGCATGGTGGAAAGCGAAGGTAGCCGATATTTATAAAAGAATCCCAGATTTTGGAGGCTTCCTAGTTAAGGCAAATTCAGAAGGACAGCCAGGGCCTCAAAATTATGGTAGAAACCATGTGGATGGTGCTAATATGTTGGCAGAAGCTTTAGAACCATTCAAAGGTATTGTTATGTGGCGCGCCTTTGTCTATTCAGAACATGATTCTACAGACAGGGCTAAACAGGCTTATAGTGAATTTGTGCCTTATGACGGGGCATTTAAAAGTAATGTTTTTGTGCAGGTGAAGAACGGACCAATAGATTTTCAACCTAGAGAACCATTTCACCCCATGTTTGGAGCGATGGTAAAAACTCCTTTAATGATGGAGTTTCAAATAACCCAAGAATATTTAGGACAAAGCACACATACCGTTTTTCTTCCAAAAATGTATGAAGAGATATTAAATTCAGATACTTATAGGAAAGGTGAAGGCTCTACCATAACAAAGGACATTGAAGGATCTCTTTATAATAAAAAGCTCACCGGTATTGCAGGTGTCAGTAATATTGGGAATGATATAAATTGGACAGGAAATGTGATGTTACAAGCCAATTGGTATGGATATGGACGTTTAGCTTGGAACCCCGATTTAAGTGCAGATTTAATTGCAGAAGAGTGGCTACGTAGTACTTTTTCAAACAATGACCGTTTTGTAATTCCAGTAAAAAATATGCTTTTAAACTCTTATGAAGCTGTAGTTAGCTATATGACACCCTTAGGACTGCATCATATAATGGCCACAGGACATCATTATGGTCCTGGACCTTGGGTTTCTGATTTATCAAGACCAGAATGGAATCCTGTATATTACCATAAAGCAGATAATGAAGGTGTTGGTTTTGATAGAACAGCAACAGGTAGTAATGCTGTTGAACAATATGCGTCTGAAATTTCTAAAAT
>DASWKU010000326.1:0-1974 GCA_036396455.1 Flavobacteriaceae bacterium | reverse complement strand
GGCCATAATTATTATCGTTTCTGTTCTCATTATGTTCTACAGTGAACATCGACCTGCTGCAAACATCCCATCGAATCCAATATTTTCAATTTCGGCCGGTTTTTTTTCTGGCTTTTCAACAATGATCGGTAATTTGGCAGGACCAATTACCAACGTTTATTTTCTGGCGATGCGCTTACCAAAAAACGAATTTATCGGTACGACAGCTTGGTTATTTTTTATCATCAATGTGTTTAAATTGCCCTTTCATTTTTTGGTTTGGAAAACCGTGACCAAAGAAACCCTTGCTTTAAACGCGGTCTTATTTCCGGTCATTGTGATAAGCTTTTTTTCCGGAATATGGATTGTAAAACAACTTTCAAATATAAATTACAGACGCCTTATTCTAATCATTACAGCCTCTGGAGGTGCTTTTATGTTGTTCAAATAAACTTCTTAGTGAAATTAAAAGCTCAACTTTATTTTTGTAAATTAGTTTACGTTTTAAAATCCAACCTATGGAAAAAGTCTATAAAAATTGTCAAAGCTGTGGCATGCCTTTAAAAAAGGATGCCAAAGGTGGAGGCACCAACGCCGATGGTTCAAAAGCACCATGTACTACAGCCATTGCTTTGTGGACGGAAATTTTACCAAACCGGATATTACGGCGGTACAAATGCAGGAATTTGTTAAAGAAAAACTGAAAGAAATGAAATTTCCGGGGGTTTTGGCAAAGTATTTTGCCAAGGGCATTCCCAAGTTGGAGCGATGGAAAAATAATTCTTAAACCTCTTTGATTTTTTATTAATTTTAAGCTTCACTAAAAAACCATAAAAATGTCCGACGATAAAAATTTAAAAGACGACCTCAACAATATGATGGATGAGGCAAAGGAAAGCGCCAAAGAGTTTTCTGAATCAGCAAAAGACACATTCAATAAAGCAACTGGCGAAAACAAAAAAATCTTGGCGGGTGTATTGGCCATATTGCTTGGTGGTTTTGGAGTCCATAAATTTATTTTGGGATATACCAAAGAAGGCATTATAATTTTAGCAGTTACCATAATATTAGGGGTATTGACTTGTGGAATGGCAGGTTGGTTAATGGGGGTTTTGGGTTTAATAGAAGGCATTATCTATCTCACAAAATCAGACGAGGAGTTTTACAATACGTATCAGGTCGGGAAAAAACCTTGGTTCTAAATATAATCTCGAAGTCATAAATTAACTTTATGGCTTTTTTCAAATGTTTTATCATCGTAATATTGCAATATTACAATTTTATGTGTATGTTTGCCCCATAAATCATAGAGCATGGGAGCAACAAAATTGAATATCCATAACCAAGACGCCACAGAAATTGCGACAATTGCCAAGGTATTTGCACATCCTGCACGAGTGGCCATCTTGCAACACATTAGCAGACAGGACAGTTGTATTTGCAATGACCTTGTGGAAGAAATCGGATTGGCGCAGGCCACCATTTCACAACACCTAAAAGTCATTAATGATGCCGGTCTACTCGATGGGAATTTTCAGGGCAAGAGTTTATGCTATTGTCTGAACATTGAACGTTTTCAGGAGTTTCAGAAATTATTCAATTCATTTTTTGATACCACAAAATCAAATTGTTGTTGACCCTAGATAAATAATAAACAACCCCGGGGCAAGCCCACGAGGTATTAGTGGAACTTAACTTTTTTAGTTTGATGAAAAACCATCCGTTTTTCAAACTTTTCCTCTTTTACCCCGAGGCAAGCCTCGAGGAATTCTTTAGATTAAATCCAATTATCATGAAAAGATTACGTAAAAAATTAAATGGCGATTTATCAATGCCATCAGAAGCCTTAAATGGTCATAACTGTGAAAAATGTTATGGACATAATACCCGTTTTAAAATGGGATATTTTGAAGCCATGAGCTTTATTAAATAATTAAAAAACAAAATAATGACAACTCAAGATTTATTTAAACTATTGCAACAACATCAAGACAA
>DASWKU010000325.1:0-6123 GCA_036396455.1 Flavobacteriaceae bacterium | reverse complement strand
TGACATTGACAGCCTTAAGCTTGTAATCGGTTCCATAAATCTCAAAAGTGGTTTGAAGCTTATGGTTCCAAATTCTTTTATAATGAATGCCTTCTGCAATACTATTTTGGGAGACATTGCTTTGTCTGGATTTTTCTTCATCGTCAACAACGGTGTTTTCATTAAACTGCAACTCATTGCTTACATTTATAAAGTTGACCCTCAAATAATCCTTATCGCTGATGTTATAGATCCAACGAAAGGAGGTGTCGTAAAAATCAAAACTTTTATCAGAATTTGAAATGTCGGCATTATTGTTTTCCACCTCGGTATTTTGGGAAATCCTATTGAAGAATGCTTTATAAGTAGGGGTTTCAATAAAATCACTTATCGATTTTCTTGCGGCAATCTGCAAGGATGAATTTTGGCCAACAGGAACATCGACAAATCCATTGGCATCCGTAAAATTAATTCCCAAACTACCTTTAAACTTTGAATTGACCTGCCCTTCTGTTTGCATGGCGATAGTACCGGAAACACCATCGGTATAGCTTACATCCGTTCCGTTTTTGGTCAGGACCACTTTATGGGTAATTTGTGGGTTATACATGGAAATCAAACCAAAAAAATGCCCTGACTGATACATCTTGATATCATCCCAAAGGATTAAGTTTTGGTCATGTGTCCCACCGCGAATATTAATACTTGAAACGGTTTCGTTGATACTTTGGATTCCGGGAAAAGCTTGGACCGATTGTAAGACATCGGCTTCAACCAATCCAGGTAAAATCCCAAAATTTGAGAAATCCAAAGCAAAAGATCCATCACTCAATTTATTGATGCCACTTGTAATGTAATTTGAAACGATGACTTCTGAAAGATTTTCAAATTGGGGTACAAGGAAGATATCATTACAATCTTCAGCAGTTAGTTCTTTATATTTTATAGTGATGGTTTTAAATCCAATATGACGAATGGAAATGGTCTCGTTTTCGTTGGTCAATTCCAACTGAAAAAAACCATGTTCGTCGCTAATGGTTGAATTTTTTTGGCCTTGAACTGAAGCCAAAAATATAGGCATTTGATTGTCCTTGTTTTTTAAATAGCCACATAAAACCAAAGATGATTTTGGCGTAAGCACAATTAAATTTTCATTTAATAGGGTAAAGGATAGATTGGTGTTTTGTTGTAGATAGGTTAACGATTCTTGCAGTGAAAGGCTATCAGAAGGTGGTCTCAACAAAATTCCGGCAATGATATCTTCTGCATAATTAAATTGAACATTATGCTTGATTTGAAGTGAGTCCAATATTTCTGATAGAGGTAATGACCCATTATGCTCTTGTGCGCTCAACACAAAAGTATTAATGAGCAAGATACTGGAAGTTAAAACTATCAGTCTATTGATTTTCTTCATGAAGAATTACAAGGTTTGATGAACTCATTTCATAAGTTAAATTCATAGGTTTTGTAACAGAAATTAAGGCATTCTCTAAATTGTCATGTACAAAACCACCCGTAAACAAACGACTGGTATTAATATTTTTGTATGTTATTTCTATATTATATTGTCTTTCCATTTCGGCCAAAACTTCCTTAAAGGGAATGGCCTCAAAAACACTTTTGTTTTCTATCCATGTTGGCGCAACGGAAGTTGTTTTTCTTTCAATAAATTTACCACCCAAAATTTGATAAGTGTCTCCCTCTTCCAACAGTCTGTCAATGCCATTTGAAGACACCCTGACCTTTCCCTCAAAACATTTGACCTCAAAGTACCGGTCACGTTGCTTGACATTGAACTGCGTCCCGACAACAGTAACAATACCTTCGTTGGTGATTACGTCAAACGTTTTTCCTTTGGTGACTTTAAAGAAGGCTTCCCCATTAAGATGCACTTCCCTTTTATTGTTCCACTGATGTTTACTATATTCAATTTCTGAAAGCGCATTTAAGGTTACCAAGGAATGATCGGGCAATTCAATATTGGTTTTTTCACTTGCCAGAGTTTGCACCTGAATGGTATCATCAAAAAAGAACGTGAAATAAACTCCAAAAGCAATTACCAAAACACTGGCAATTTTTAGCATTGGGCTAAGCCAATACATCTTCTTGGACGTTTTCCTTGAGTAATAGCGTTCTTTAAATGCATTAAAGTCTTCAACGGTTGAAATTTCCGAAGCCTTAAAGTGTTTTGCACTTTCAATGATGGCCACATTCAACTCATAACCATCCAACTGCTTAAATGCTTCCATTTCTGCATTGGTCAATTCATCTTTCAACCACTTTTCTATCAAATCATCTTTATTCATAACCCATGTATCTATAGTATATAACAATTTTTATGTTATTTCTCCTTATTATTTTATTTTAAAACCATCCAACTCTTTTCGTAAAATGCCAAAGGCAGTATAAATTCTATACTCAACCACTTTTTGGGTAACTCCCAAAATTTCCGCTATCTCACTATGCTTTTTTCCTTCGACCTTATTCAACAAGAATGCTGTGCGTTGTTCTTCATTCAGGTTTTCCAATACGGTTTGGTAACGCTCAAGAAACTGCTCTTTTTCCAATAAAAACTCGGGAGTTTCGTTGGTGTAATGTTTTGGATTTATTTGTCGATATTTTAAAACTACTTTTTGGTGTTTAATATCATTAAGCACCATATTATTGGCCACAGTGAACAAAAATGATTTTGCCTTACTTAAGGAAACCTTGCTGCAATTATCCCAAAGTTTCATAAACGCCTCTTGGGTTTTGTCTCCTGGATTAAATTTTTCGCCATATTTATAATACAAATAATCATGTAACCCTTGAGCGAATGTATTGTAAACACGCTCAAAAACAGTTGCTTTACAAATGGATTCTTCTAGTTCTTTTGGCAAAATTTGGTTTTTTGTTCTTTAAAGGTAATTAAATATTTTTTTTTATTTCGGGAGTTTTCATAAGTTAATTGTTTAATTAATAAATGAAAGAAAAGCATTTAACATGACATCAACCTTAAAAAGATTATCACTTACCTTTTTCTTCATTACATTTTTGTTTACTTCTTGCAGAAAAGAGGAAATGGAGCTTGTTCAGGCTCCAGAAGAACAGGTCTTGGTTGCAAATTCAACAATGGCCAATTTAATGCAACAAACCGCAATGAATGATGGATCAAATGATAACATTATTGACAATGCCAACTGTTTTAACATTAAACTCCCCATGACTGTAATAGCCAATGGAACGGAAATCAGCATAAATTCCGAAGAAGATTTGGGTGCTGTTGAATTTATTTTTGATACTTCTGATGATGATAATGATACTGTGGAAATTGTTTTTCCAATCACCATTGTGCTTAGTGATTTCACTGAAGTAGCCATAAATAATATGAATGAACTCAACAGCTATTCAAATGGTTGCAATGGGGAAAATGAAAGTGACAGCGATATTGAATGTCTTGATTTTCAATACCCAATAACGGCTTCGGTTTTTAATACAGCCCATGAATTAATTGATACGGTGACCATTTCTGATGATTCACAACTTTATGGATTTATTGACCATATTGACCAAAATGATATTGTCAATCTCGGGTTTCCAATTAAAGTTTTTCTTTTGGACGGTACCGAAATCACAATAAACAATCTCAATGAACTCAAAGACATCATTGAAACCTATAATGACGTTTGTGATGAAGATGATGATTATGATTATAATGACGACGATTGCGACAATTGCACCAAAGAAGAACTGAAAACTTTTTTGACCAATTGCACTAATTGGACCGTTGACATGCTTAAACGAAACGATTATAATTATAACAACACTTATGCCGGTTATGACTTCAATTTTTATGAGGATGGGACCATTTCAGTGTATTGGTCAGGATCTGAAGCCTATGGGACTTGGACCACAAGTGGCTCTGGAAATAACCTAACGGTTGTCATAAATATCCCCGATTTACCCTACTGCAACAACAATTGGAGGTTACAAGAAATTCAAAGTTATTCAGGTGAAACCAGGGTTGATTTTAGACTTGGTGGTGTGGATAGACTTCGGTATACAAATCATTGCAATTAATTGAAATATGAAAAAGAAAAATGTTTTTTAATTAATGCTGAAAACTGCTCCGGAAAATTCTGGAGCAGTTTTAAAAAAATTTCCCTATCTCTAATAAATTAACCTGCTTTTATTTTGAATATTATGCGTAAATGGATTATAATTTTAATATTGGTTGTTATATGCATAATAGTCTATAACTATATCTATCAGGAACACCGGGACATTGAAAGTGAATCTGCAGAGTTTGTAGTGACATCTATAGACATGGCCAATGAATTTGCAATAAACCCTTCAGCTTCTGAACAAAAATACCTCAACAAAACCATTGAAGTAAGTGGGACCATTTCAGAATTAAATGATTTTGATATGACACTGGATGACAAAATTTTTTGCCAGTTCAGTTCCAAAATTGGGTCTGATACCAAGGAAGTCAGTGTCAAAGGACGCTTTATAGGTTATGACGAACTCCTGGAACAAATAAAACTCGATCAATGTAGCACATTAACTAAATAAAAATAAAGACCATGAAAACACGATTACTCATTATTTTATGCTTTGGAATTTTGAGCACAAGTGCCCAAACCATTTGGGATGGCCCTAATATTACGTTTACAAAAACCAATTTTGCCGATTGGACACAGCAGGCCAATCAAGACAGAATCACGTCCAATGTTTGGATTACTCGAAAGAACACTCAAGGGATATTCAATATTAACCAAGAAGCCGGTTACGTTACTACTTCACCAGAAGACACAGAATGGGCTTACGGTACAACTTCTAATATTGGGGCATTAACGTTCAAAACTTGGGTTGAAACCCATGGAAACAATCCTCCAAGTATGATTGGTCAGGATATGGTTGTACATTTAATTTCAGAGGATATATATATTGATATTAAATTTCTTTCGTGGACGTCAGCTGCTGGTGGCGGTGGGTTTAGTTATGAACGCTCTACGGATTCAGGGTTAAGTACCGAAGAATTTTCAATTAGTAAGTTCTCCATTTTTCCTAACCCTAGTCATTCAGAGATAAACTTACAGCTTCCAACTTCGGTAACAAACGCTTCTGTAAAAGTCTTCAATATCTTGGGGAAAGTAGTCTATTCCAGTAGTATATATGAAGTACCCATTAATATTGCCAATTGGAATAATGGCATTTACCTTGTACAGGTTTCAGACCTTGAAAACACCAAAACCAAACGCTTTATAAAATTATAATTGTTAAATGGATATCTAAATCACATAAAATATGAAAAACCTATTCATCATCTTTTTTTTGTTACCTATAATAACCTATGCCCAAGATGATTTGCTTTCAGAAATTAATACTGATTCAATAGCAGACCAAGAGGCCTATGCCGTTTTTAAAGGGTTGAAAATTGTGAATTTTGAATCCACAAAACTTATTTCCAAAAAACAGTTCATTTTTATGGTATCCCATAGATTTGGAAGCATTGAAAATGGTTTTGATAGTTTTTTCGGTCTCGATGATGCCGTAACACGATTGAATTTTGTTTATGGAATATCTGATGGCCTTAATATTAGTGCTTCCAGAAGTTCATTTCAAAAAATTTATGAAACGGCAATAAAATATAGGTTAGTGAAGCAAAAAGAAAATGCTTTTCCATTCACGATTGTAGGATATAACTCCCTATTGATCAATACAGCTTTAGAAAAAGATAATTTGCCTAAATTGGAATTTAAACACCGTTTAGGGTATACGGCCCAAATTCTAATTTCAAGAAAAGTAAGCACCAACTTATCATTGGAACTCGCTCCCACGTTTTTCCATGACAATTATGTGGCCATAAACGATCAGGATAATTCACAATACGCTCTTGGGCTAGGGGGTCGTTACAAATTGGGCAAACGCTGGTCCCTAAATATGGATTATGGCTGGCATTTAAACAGGGCCAGTGATTCCCCATTCAAAAACCCATTTTCCATTGGGGTCGATCTAGAAACTGGAGGGCATGTATTCCAAATGCATTTTACGAACGCCCAAGCCATGAACACCAATGGTTTTCTGGGACAGGCAACTGGAGATTGGGGTGATGGTGACATCTATTTTGGTTTTAATCTAACCCGTATTTTTAATTAG
>DASWKU010000324.1:0-2121 GCA_036396455.1 Flavobacteriaceae bacterium | reverse complement strand
GTAACAAAAGCGATTATAAATAATCCGAACAGATCAAATTTTCTATCCATGGCGCTTAAAGCTCCAGAAATTGCAAATGCCATGGTTCCCAATATATCCAATGCATTAAAAAAACTCATGCTAATTAATTTCTAGTTTATCCGTCAAAAATAAGCAGTTATTGGTCAATAATGATTATTTAAGTGCAAAGTAGAGAAACTTTGTGGAATTAATTTATGGGAAGTTGGGAATAGCAAGGTCCCAACTATTTCAATTTCGGTAACGGGAAAATTATTTTGTAAAATCAAAAGTTAATACCTAATTTTAAAGGATTATAGTCTAACCCATTAAAACCAACAGAAAATGGAAGGATACTGTGTAAAGTGCAAATCGAAAAAAGAAATTAAAAATGCTGCCCAAGTTACCATGAAAAATGGCAGAAAAGCCATGAAAGGAACTTGCCCAACGTGTGGCACCGGTATGTTCAGGATACTGGGAAAGGCATAGTTTGGATGCTTTAATTTTTTGATATCGCGTAAACCATATTTTCAATATGGCTCTTTAACTAAACTAACCAAATAATTGACCCTGCCCATAGCATTGTTGGCAGGGTTTTTAATTCGGGTGGTTGCTATTTTTGAAAAAGCAGAAGTCAAAATAGTTATTTTAGGACGGGTCAACAGGTGAAACCTGCCATGGACACTTAAGGGATACTTCGGGGATACTCCCGAGATGGTTCGGGTAAAGCCCAAAAGAACAAAAAGCACATAAAACAGCGAAAACAGCAAAAAAGAACGGACGATACCATGTTATGATATGGTTTTCTATCCTCAAAAAGCGGATCATTGGACTTTTGTTTCAAGGTTTCATCTGCCAATATTTATTACCTGCCCCGCCGGCAGGCGGGTTTTCATCGGAAAGGTCGGGGTTTCCTAAAAGCCATGCATCAATGGTATCCTTGTCAAAGAATTTTTGCCTTATATGCTTGTTGTTCCCTGTGGGAATAAGCTTCAATTGTGTCAGTTTATAAATCTTGCTCTTGGAAAGTCCTGTATACCACACCAGATCATCCACGTTAAGTACTTTTTTATCGTGCGCCAAAAGGTCTCTAATTTCCTTAAGAATGTCCTTAATGTTTTCCTCTTCATCCATAATGCTTTTTTGTTTTAATTGCATTTAATATCCAAAGTATCTTTCCTTTGAAAGTAGAGATCCTTAAAAAAGCATTTTAACAGTTGGAAATGGTTGGTATTGTCAAAATAAATATGTTTTTATAAAAAGACTGAGGATTTCTTAAAACGAATTAGCTTGTTCCTTTTTTAGATCAAGGTTAATCATAAGGTTTTGCATATCTTCACCTACTTTCTTTTCCAGCACTCTAGCATAAATTTGGGTTGTGGACAGTTTGGTATGCCCTAAAAGTTTAGAAACAGTTTCCATAGGAACACCATTAGAGAGTGTGATTGCAGTGGCGAAAGTATGTCTGGCGACATGAAAAGTTAAGTTTTTCCTAATACTACAGGCCGTTGCAATATCCTTTAAGGTTCTATTTATAAAATGATTGGTATAGATTGGCAATACCCTGTTCTTATTTAAAATATCTTGCTGGGCGTTATACTTTTCTATGATTACTTTAGCCTTTCTTAATAAGGGTATTTTTAAAGGTGTATCGGTTTTTGTACGTTTCATAAACAGCCAATCATTACCGTCAATTCCTTTGACCAAATGATCTTGTACCAATTCCTTGACATCAATATAGGATAAACCCGTATAACATGCAAAAACAAAGAGGTCTTTTATCCGTTCGGTACTGGGTACATTAAATGTTGTTTCTTCAATAAGTTTCAACTCCCGTTCCGTTAAAAACTGACGTTCCGTTTTTTTGAATTGCAACTTATAGTTTACAAAAGGGTCTTTATCCAGCCAATCCATACGTACGGCCAATTTTGACATTTTTTTAAGCCGTTCCATATGCTTCATTGCCCCGTTATTGGAACAGACTTTTCGGGTTTTGGGTTTGTACTTTCGTATATACTGTTCAAAATCGACTATAAAGCGGTAGTCCAGTTTTTTGAGTAAAATATCCTCAACGTTGTATTCATCTTTCAAAAATCTTTTGATACAACGTTCCGTGATGAAATA
>DASWKU010000323.1:0-7573 GCA_036396455.1 Flavobacteriaceae bacterium | reverse complement strand
CCTGAAGTTTTTGATGGGCTGATCACCATTAAAAATGTGGTCAGAATCCCAGGTGAAAAAGCTAAGGTTGCCGTAGATTCTTATGACGACAGAATTGACCCGGTTGGGGCCTGTGTTGGAATGAAAGGATCAAGAATTCATGGCATTGTTAGAGAATTAGGAAACGAAAATATAGATGTTATCAACTATACCAACAACTTACAGCTCTATATTACAAGGGCATTGAGTCCAGCGAGAGTGACTTCGGTAAAGATCAATGAAGAAACCAAACGCGCCGAAGTACTTTTAAAACCAGAAGAGGTAAGTAAGGCCATTGGTAGAGGTGGACACAACATTCGTTTGGCAGGTCAATTAACAGGTTATGAGATAGATGTATTTAGAGAAGGCGCAGAAGAAGACGTAGAGTTAAGTGAATTCACTGACGAAATAGAGGCTTGGATCATTGAAGAGTTCAGCAAAGCTGGATTGGACACAGCCAAAAGTATTTTAGAGCAGGATGTTCATGATTTGGTAAAACGAACCGATTTAGAAGAAGAAACAATTTTAGATGTGATCAGAATTCTTAAGGAAGAATTTGAAGAGTAACACATATTAGTTATATTACAAGCAATTTATGGCTCAAATAAGATTAAATAAAGTATTACGGGAACTCAATATCTCTATTGATCGTGCAGTAGATTTTTTAGAATCGAAATCTGTCGAGATAGAGAAAAGCCCTAATACCAAAATATCAGAGGAAGTTTACCAAATTCTTCATGACGAATTTCAAACCGATGCCAACAAAAAAATGGCATCACTTGAGGTTAGTGAAGCAAAGCACAAAGAGAAAGAAGAATTGCGGGAACAACGTGAGCGTGAATTGGAAGAAAAGGCAAAAAAAGAAGAAGAGCATAATCGCATTATAAAGGCCAAAGCTGGGTTAACCGGTCCAAAACATATAGGTAAAATTGATTTGGCCCCCACAAAACCCGAGCCTAAAAAGGAAGAATCTAAAAAGGAAGAGCCTAAAAAGGAAGAACCAAAAATTGTAGAACCTATAAAGGATGAATTAGAGGAAGAGATAATTGTTGATCAAACGCCAGAAAAAAAGGAGCCTAAAAAAGCTGTAGATGCTGAAGACGAAAAAATTCCTGAAGATGAAACACTGGTAACCAAATATCAAAAACTGTCCGGGCCAAAAATTGCAGGCGACAAAATTGATTTATCCCAATTCAACAAACCAAAAAAGAAAAAAGAAGAGAAGAAACCTGAGGCCAGCAAACCCAACATCAACAAGCCCAATGCCAACAAAGCGGATGCCCATAAAAAGAAAAGAAGGCGCATTAGTAAAACAGATTCTGGAGTTGACAGATCCAATGTATCAAATAACAGAAATGGCAATAATCTAAAAAGTGGTTTTAAGGGTAAATTTCAGGACGGTAAAAGAACGAGCACTGTAAAAGAAGAACCAAGCGAAGCAGAAGTTCAAAAACAAATTAGGGAAACATTAGAAAAACTTCAGGGCAAAGCTTCAAAGGGTAAAGGAGCCAAATATCGAAGGGAAAAAAGAGATTTACATAGAGAGCAGACAGAAAAAGACTTTGAACAACAACAAGCCGAAAGTAAAATTCTGAAAGTAACAGAATTTGTCACGGCGAGTGAGGTTGCCACAATGATGAATGTTTCTGTGACCGAGATCATTTCAGCGTGTATGTCCTTGGGGATGATGGTAACCATGAACCAACGTTTGGACGCTGAAACACTATCGGTTGTTGCCGATGAATTTGGCTATGATGTGGAATTTGTGACCGCAGATATTGAAGAGTATTTGGAGGAATCCGAAGACAATCCTAAAGATTTACTACCACGGGCACCAATTGTAACCGTTATGGGACATGTAGATCATGGCAAAACATCTTTATTGGATTACATCAGAAAAGAGAATGTCATTGCAGGAGAATCTGGAGGCATTACCCAACATATAGGTGCTTATGGCGTGATATTGGATGAAGGCCAAAAAATAGCGTTTTTGGACACACCTGGCCACGAAGCTTTCACAGCCATGCGTGCCAGAGGAGCTCAAGTAACAGATTTGGCCATTATTGTGATTGCAGCAGACGATGACATCATGCCCCAAACAAAGGAAGCCATTTCTCACGCTCAAGCAGCAAATGTTCCTATTGTTTTTGCCATTAATAAAATTGATAAACCAAATGCAAACCCTGAAAAGGTAAAAGAGGGGTTGGCCAATATGAATTTATTGGTTGAAGATTGGGGAGGCAAAATCCAGTCTCAGGATATTTCCGCCAAAACAGGACAAGGGGTCAAAGAATTATTGGAAAAAGTATTATTGGAGGCCGAATTGTTGGAATTGAAAGCCAATCCCAATAAACATGCCAGCGGAACAGTTGTGGAAGCTTTCTTGGACAAAGGAAGAGGGTATGTGTCCACTATATTGGTTCAGGCAGGAACGCTTAAAGTAGGCGATTATGTGCTTGCGGGTAAACATAGTGGTAAGGTGAGGGCCATGCAAGACGAACGAGGCAATAGTGTAAAAGTTGCTGGGCCATCAACACCGGTATCCATTTTGGGTCTTGATGGTGCACCTCAAGCGGGAGATAAGTTTAGCGTGTTTGAAGACGAACGTGAAGCCAAACAAATTGCAGCAAAACGCACCCAATTACAACGCGAACAATCGGTTCGTACACAGCGTCATATAACATTGGACGAAATTGGCCGACGTATTGCTTTGGGAGATTTCCAAGAATTGAATATCATCCTTAAAGGAGATGTTGATGGTTCCGTGGAAGCCTTGACCGATTCGTTCCAAAAATTATCGACCGAAGAAATCCAAGTCAATATTATACACAAAGGCGTTGGAGCTATTACCGAAAGCGATGTGTTGTTGGCTACAGCATCAGACGCCATTATCATTGGGTTCAATGTACGGCCAATGGGCAATGCACGCCATATTGCGGACCGTGAAGAAATAGATATCAGGACCTACTCCATTATATATGATGCCATCAATGATCTTAAAGATGCGATGGAAGGCATGCTGTCACCAGAACTTAAGGAAGAAATTACAGGTACTGCCGAAATTAGGGAAATCTTTAAAGTGTCAAAAATTGGTACCATTGCAGGTTGTATGGTAACCAGTGGTAAAATCTTTAGAAATTCTGGCATCCGCTTGATCAGGGACGGTGTGGTCATTTATACAGGCGAATTGGCCTCATTAAAACGATTTAAGGATGATGTTAAGGAAGTTGCCAAAGGATATGATTGCGGAACACAGATTAAAAATTACAACGACATACAAGTTGACGATGTCATAGAGGCCTTCCAAGAAGTGGAGGTCAAAAAGAAATTGAAATAATTTCTTTTGAATTATATAATCCAAAATAAGGATATAAAAAAAGCGGCTCAATTGACCGCTTTTTTTAATCTAAATAATTCCCCGATGTTCCCAATAGCTATCGGGACTGCCTCGGGTGTAGCGTCTTGATAATCTGGTTGTACAAAGAACCAAGAATCAAGACAAAAGATATTGGAGTCAAGACAAAAGATCTCTAGTTTCTTGTCCCGATGCTTCGGGACTTGTGGCGTAGCGGTCTTGATTCTGATACCTCGTACGCTCTGCGTCGAGATAGTTCATTTATAGATCATCAGGTTAATTAGATGAATCTTTTATTTTTTTAGGTTTAAAAATAAAAGCACTGGTATAGTTTTTCTTAATTTTGATCAGTGCTTTATCGGCTTCCAACCGGCTTCTAAAATTGCCCACCCAAATTTTATAATTAGGGGTTTCATATTCCATACTTATTGGCCATTCGTTGTAAAGGTTGGCAAACTGAATTTTGGCTGCTTCAGCCCCTGAACGATTGCCTTGGAAAACCTGGATTTTATAAAGATCGACTGTGCTTAAATCTTTTTTGTACTCTAAAAGGGTCGTAATATCTTTGTCCTGATCAATAGTGACTTTGCCTTCTTGAGCCTTGACCTGTAAAGCAAACCCCAACAAAACCAGACAGATAATACTCAATTTTTTTGTTGCCATTTGTGTCATTTTTTCAATTTAATGTAAAGGTAAATTTAATTAACTGAAATATGCGCAAAATTATTATTTAGAATCTTTATAAATTAGGGGTTAACAGTTCTCCAACATTTCTAAAATCGACTTTAAGTATTACTTTTGCGTGATATTTTAAACGGTTTTTTTTACTGTATTAATGAAAAAATCGTACCAAAGTTTAGACGATAACTCAACTAACAATATGAAACAGGTGATATACCGTAAATTAACCTTAAAAATTCTTTATTTAGGGTTTATTATTTTACTCACGTTTTCAAACTCTCTTAAAGCCCAAGATGGCGATCCTGCAAAAGGAAAAACTTTATTCAATACCAATTGTGCAGCATGTCATCAATTAGATAAAAAAATGACAGGCCCTGCCTTACGCAATATAGAATCAAAACTTGCTGAAGAACAAGGTTTGGATAGAGCTTGGTTAACGGCTTGGATACATAATAGTGCTGGGGTCATTAAGTCTGGCGATGCCTATGCCAACAAGATTTTCAATGAGTACAATCAAACCGCTATGACTGCCTTCCCGCAGTTGTCCGATCAAGATATTAGTGATATTTTAGCGTATACTGCAGCCGAACCTGCTGCTCCAGCAACAGAAGCGGGCACTACTGCTGATACAACTACGGCGACCACAGATAACGCAACATCAAACAAACTTATTCTCGGAGCTTTAGCTTTATTGTTTGCCTTGTTGGCTTTGGCCTTAATTTTAGTGAGACAAACGTTAAACCGTTTTGCAGCAGCTAAAGGTATTGAGGTTGCAGCTGAGGATAAAACCATTCCAATCTGGAAAGCCTTTGTTAAAAATCAATTTTTGGTATTGGTGACTTGCATTTTCTTATTGCTTGCGAGTGCCTATTTTGTTTTCGGTTGGATGATGCAGATTGGTGTGGATCAAGGCTATCAACCGGTGCAACCCATTCATTTTTCACATAAAATACATGCTGGCGATAATGGCATTGATTGTAAATATTGCCACTCTGCAGCAAGGGTCAGTAAAACTTCAGGAATTCCTTCATTAAATGTTTGTATGAATTGCCATAAATCCATTTATGAGTATAAAGGAGAAACAACTCCAGAGTTTAGTAAGGAATTCTATGATGGTGAAATCCAAAAACTTTATGCTGCTGCTGGTTGGAGCGATGCCGACCAAGCTTATACCGGAGAGCCACAACCTGTTAAATGGGTGAGAATCCATAATTTGCCTGACTTTGCATATTTTAACCATTCGCAGCACGTTACAGTTGCGGGAGTTGAATGCCAAACCTGTCATGGCCCTGTAGAAACCATGGAAGAGGTGCATCAATTTGCTCCTTTGACCATGGGCTGGTGCATTGACTGCCATAGAACCACTGAAATCAAAGTTCAAGACAATGCTTATTACACAAAAATACATGAGGAATTGTCAAAAAAATATGGTTTGGATAAACTCACTGAAGCCCAAATGGGTGGATTGGAGTGCGGTAAGTGTCATTACTAAAACTTGGTTTTAGTATTTCCGCACCTGCCTGTCGGCAGACAGGAAAGCGGTAATCCTATTAAAAAGGGATATAAAGTTTAAAAGTAAAATAAGAAGTAATTCAATTATATCATATGTCATCAAACAAGAAATACTGGAAAAGTGTTGAAGAGCTTAACGAAAACAGCTCTATTGTTGAGGCGCTAAAACAAAACGAATTTGTTGAAGAAATTCCTACCGATGAATTTTTAGGGAATAAAAGTGCTTTGGAAGGTTCTTCAACAACGCGTCGTGATTTCTTAAAATATGTTGGTTTTAGTACCGCTGCCGCATCTTTGGCGGCGTGTGAGGGGCCAGTGATCAAATCCATCCCTTATGTTGTACAACCAACGGAAATTATTCCTGGGGTCGCCAATTATTATGCTACAACAATTGCAGATGGTTTTGATTTTGCATGTGTTTTGGTAAAAACCAGAGAAGGACGTCCAATTAAAATCGAGAATAACACTTTGGCAGCAACCCATGGAAGTGCAAACGCTAGGGTTACAGCTTCAGTTTTAGGCTTGTACGATAGCTTAAGGGTTGGAGGGCCAATGAAAGATGGGGAATATATTTCTTGGAACGATTTTGATGCTGAAACCACCTCAAAATTAAATGACCTTAAAAACTCAGGAAAGGAGATTGTCCTGTTGACACAAACTTTTGCAAGTCCGTCTACATCCAAACTGGTTTCTGAATTTAAAGTAGCTTATGGAACTGTGCGTCATGTTGTTTATGATGCTATTTCAGAATCAGCTGCACTGGATGCATTTCAAGCCAAATATGGTGAACGTGGATTGGCAAATTATGATTTTGGAAACGCAACAACCATAGTTTCCATCGGTGCCGATTTTCTAGGGGATTGGCAAGGAGGGGGATTTGATTCTGGATACTCAAAAGGGCGTATCCCACAACATGGAAAAATGTCCCGCCATATTCAGTTTGAATCCAATATGAGTTTGTCTGGAGCCAATGCCGATAAACGCGTGCCTTTAACACCAAGCCAACAAAAACTGGCATTGGCCAAATTATATAGCTATGTGGTAGGCGGTTCAGTTTCGGTTAATTTGCCTGAAGTAATAGACGAAGCTGTTCGTAATGCAGCTTCTGAATTAAAAAGAGCGGGTAGCAATGGTGTTGTCGTTACGGGAATTCAAGATGTAAATGCACAAACTGTTGCTTTAGAAATCAATGAATATTTGAACAGTAAAGCATTTGATGCCTCAACTCCCATAAAAACAAGACAAGGAAATGATACTACTGTTTCTACTTTGGTTGCCGATATGAAGGCAGGTAAAGTTGGAGCCATAATCATGAGCGGAGTAAATCCATTATATTCTTTGCCTAATGCTTCCGATTTTGCTGAGGGGTTGGAAAAAACAGAATTGTCCATTGCCTTTTCAATGAAAGCTGATGAAACAGCTTCTCAAACACAATATATTGCTGGAACTCCTCATTATTTGGAATCTTGGGGCGATGTCGAAATCAAAAAAGGACATTATGCCTTAACCCAACCAACTATTCGTTCGTTGTTCGATACCAGACAATTTCAGGAAGCTTTGTTGAAGTGGACAGGAAACACGATGTCCTACCACGATTATATCAAACAAACCTGGAGTGAAGGTATTTTGGGGGGAAGTTCATTTAACCAAGCCTTACACGATGGTGTATATGTGGGAAGTCTTTCGGCTTCTGATATCGAGACAACCGAAATAACCGAAACAGAAGAAACAACGGCTACAGCTCCATCTGGAAATGCCGCAAGAACCTTGGCTTCTTCAGTTACTGAGACCGATGGTCTGGAGTTGGTATTATACCCAAAAACAGGAATGGGCGATGGTCAACAGGCTAACAACCCATGGCTACAGGAATTTCCAGACCCAATTACGCGAGTGTCTTGGGATAATTATTTAACGGTTTCTAGAGTAGATGCTGAAACATTGGGACTGACCAATATCCATGTTGCCAATGGAGCACTTAACGGAAGCTATGCAGATGTTACAGTAAAT
>DASWKU010000322.1:0-18553 GCA_036396455.1 Flavobacteriaceae bacterium | reverse complement strand
CTTAAATTCCTTTAGGAATTTCTCTTGATCAGGAGTTAGGTTCAACACTCTTTTATTCATATCATATGTAAGTTATTTGAATTACTCAATATCTTACAAAGATATATAATTTGCACCTAAATTAAGTTGTTTCTACACTAGTATTCCATTTGTGGCATTAACTTTATATTAATCTTTTTAAACTTTTGTTAATCTTAACCACGAATGAATAGTTGTATTTTAGCAAAAGAGGATTTACAATTTTTTATTAAGAAATTGGAGTTAATAATATAAAAGACTAACTTTTGAGGTTAGTTTTTTTGTTTGAGAATAATAGAAATGAATTTTTTTGCATTGTTAGAAGTTAAAAATGAATTTTAAAGACCCATGCCCATACCACTTATTTTTCGTTGTTGGACTCCTATTCAATTCCTGTAGTAAGGATGACGCTCTTTTTAAACAATTGAGCGTAAAAAAAACAGGTGTGGATTTTATAAATAAACTAACTGATACTCCTGAGCTAAACGTACTAACCTATTTATACTATTATAATGGTGCGGGTGTAACTGTTGGTGATTATAACAATGACGGATTGGAAGATATTTATTTTGTAGCTAATCAAGAAGCGAACAAACTATACCTGAACAAAGGAAATTTTAATTTTGAAGATATTACAAATGGAGAATTAGTGGATGACAATGGTTGGTCCACTGGAGTAACTTCTGTTGATATCAATAATGATGGATTGTTGGATATTTATCTTTGTAAAGTTGGAAAATTTAAAGGACTAACGGGAAAAAATAAACTATTTGTAAATCAGGGTGTTTCAGATAAGGGAATTCCAACATTTAAAGATGAAGCCAGTTCATATGGTTTAGATATAAGTTCATTTTCTACGCAAGCTGTTTTTTTTGACTACGATCTGGATAATGATTTGGATATGTTTTTATTAAATCACTCGGTATATCCAAACAGAACATACGGACGAGGTCATTTGCGGACTAAAGCTGATTCGCTATCAGGTGATCGATTATTTAGAAATGACGAAGGACAATTTGTTGAAGTATCTCAAGAAAGTAAAATTTATCAAGGTAGAATTGGATATGGTCTAGGCATAACAGCTAGTGACATTAACAATGACGGTTATCCTGATTTGTATATTGGTAATGATTTTTTTGAAAATGATTATTTGTATATCAATCAACAAGATGGATCATTTATGGAGGTAATTTCAAATACTGAAAAAAGTTTAGGTCATACCTCTCATTTCTCTATGGGAAATGATATTGCAGACTTTAATAATGATGGTTTGCCCGATATCATATCACTGGATATGCTACCTGAAAATATTGAAACCTATAAGGCATCTGGAATGGAGCATCCGTATCAGAATTATAATCAATATTTGAAAAATGGCTATGCACCACAATATATGCAAAATATGCTGCAGTTGAATTTGGGCAACGGTAATTTTAGTGAAATTGCTTTTAATTCCGGTATTGCGGCTACCGAATGGAGTTGGTCTTCACTTTTTGCCGATTTTGATAATGACGGATTTAAAGATTTATACATTACCAATGGCATTGTGGGTGTTACAAATGACATGGATTTTATAAGTTTTATTGCCAATGAAAATATTCAAAAGCGTATCAGTCAGGGTATGACCAAAGAAGATTTGGCCTTGATAGATGAATTACCTGAAAAAAAAATCAGGAATTATATTTTTAAAAATAATAAGGACCTAACCTTTTCAAATATCAGTAAATCTTGGTTAGATAACAAGCCGACATTCAGCAATGGAGCGGCCTATGCAGATCTAGATAACGATGGTGATTTGGACTTAATCACAAATAATGTCAATGATTATGCTGATATACATGAGAATAGAGCTAATGAATCTATAACTACAAATAATTATATAAAAATAAAATTGAAGGGAAACGGTAAAAATAATTTCGGTATTGGAACTAAAGTAAAAATTTATACTGATAGCCTAAATATCCTTCAGGAAAATTATGTCACTCGAGGTTATTTATCTTCGGTTTCACCTCATTTAACCATTGGACTTGGCAAGTCAAATAAAATAGATTCGATGATGATCATTTGGCCAAAAGGGAATTATCAGGTGTTAAAGGATATAGATGTAAATCAAGGTTTGATCATTAATGAGGATAATTCAAGTGGTAATTTTTACAATGAAGACAAAAGATTAAAAAAAGTCGGGTATTTTCAAAATTCGAAGCTAAACATTGCTTATAAGCACTTAGATAATAGTTTTGTTGAATTTAATAGAGATCCATTAATTCCTTACATGAATTGTTATCAGGGGCCAGATGTTTCAGTGGCAGATGTAAATGGTGACGGGTTTGAGGATCTGTTTTTAAGTGGTGCCAAAGGAATTTCTGGTAAATTATACCTGCAAAATTCTGAAGGCGATTTTTATTTGGTTCAAAGCATGCCTTTTCAAAAGGATAATCTGAGCGAAGACGTAAAACACATGTTTATAGACATTGATAATGATAAAGATAATGATCTTATTGTTATTTCAGGTGGGAATGAATTCAAAAAAGGAGCGCCACTTCAACCTAGATTGTACATAAATGACAATGGAGATTTTAGATTAAAATCGGAAGCCTTTGACAATATAGAATTAAATGGATCTGTTATTATTGCAGACGATATTGATGGTGACGGCGATAAAGATCTTTTTGTGGGATCAAATTCAGTGCCATGGCAATTTGGAGCAACACCCGTGAATTATATTTTTGAGAATGATGGTCAGGGAAATTTTAAATCTATAAAATTGACTGATTTAGGATTGGTACAGGATGCTGTTTTTGTGGATTTGAATAAGAATGGTAAAAAGGATCTTATTGTGGTGGGTTATTGGATGCCAGTAACCATTTTAATTAATACAGTTAAAGGCTTTGTTAAATCAAATAATGATTCTTTAGCATATACAAATGGTTTGTGGAATTGCCTCAAGGCGGATGATTTTGATAATGATGGTGATATTGATTTCTTGGTAGGTAATTGGGGTTTGAATACTAGGTTAAGGGCATCCAAGGAAAAACCAATTACAATGTATTTAAACGATTATGACGATAATGGAAGTATCGACCCGGTAATTTCTTATTATTACAATGGGAAAGAAACCCCGTTTTCAACCAAAGAAGAACTCACAAAATATTTTCCCTTTATCAATAAAAAATATTTGTCCTTCACAGAATTTTCTAAAGCAGAATTTAAAGATATATTCGACAAAACAAAATTAGCCAATGCTGACAAAAAATACATTTTTACACTGGCAACCACCTATTTTGAAAATAATGGTAACAGTACCTTCAATATTAAAGAAATTCCCAAACTAGTGCAGAGTTCATCAGTCCATACCATGTATGTTGAAGATTTTGATCATAATGGATTCAAGGATATATTACTGGCTGGAAATCGTTATGATGTCAATACTCAATTGGGACGTTTGGATGCGTCACATGGACAATTATTAATGAATTATGATGGCAATCTGGTTTTGGACAACACGTCCGATTTTAGTATTGATGGACCTGCTAGGGCAATTAAAAAAATCATTGTGAAAAACGAAGAGTATTTAATAGTTAGTATTAACAATGATAGTCTTCAAATTTTTAAAAAATCTTTCAAATAATGCGAAAAATAATAATCTTATTGGCTTTTTTTAATTCAATCTATTCATGTGAGAATGATAAATTTGAAAAAACAAAAATTAATAAAGACACGCTCTTTACTAGACTTAACAGTTCGGATACAGGTATTGATTTTATTAATAAAGTCGAAAATGAAAAAGATTTCAACATTTTTAATTACCGTAATTTTTACAATGGTGGTGGTGTTGCCATTGGTGATATCAATAATGATGGATTACCGGATGTTTACTTAACTGCAAATAGAACAAAAAATAAACTGTATCTGAATACAAGGGACTTCACTTTTAAGGATATTTCTGAAAGCTCAAATACATCGGGAACCAGATCTTGGTCCACAGGTGTGGTCATGGTAGACATTAATGCCGATGGTTGGTTGGATATTTATGTTTGTAATGCGGGTAATTTGGAAAATGATGATCAGAAAAATGAATTGTTCATAAACAATGGCGATCTTACATTCACAGAAATGGCAGAAGACTATAATTTGGCCGATAGTGGTTTTACAACCCATACCGCTTTTTTTGATTATGATGGTGATGGAGATCTGGATGCCTATATTTTAAACAATAGCTTTATACCTGTGAATAGTTTAGGATATACCAACAAACGCAATTTGCGAAGTGAAGACTGGAATCTACCTGAAATATTTAAGGGAGGAGGAGATAAATTAATGCGCAATGATAATGGTAAGTTTGTTGATGTAAGTGAGGAAGCCGGTATTTATGGTAGTTTAATTGGTTTTGGCCTTGGTGTAACGATTGGTGATATAAATGATGATTTATTGCCTGACATTTATGTTTCCAATGATTTTTATGAGCACGACTATTTATACATTAATAACGGTGACGGCACATTTACGGAAGATATTAAAAATAGAATGGCACATTTGAGCATGTCCTCCATGGGGGCTGATATGGCCGATATTAACAATGATGGTAAACCTGAGATTTTTGTTACAGATATGTTGCCTGAAAATGATGCCAGATTAAAAAATACGAGTGACTTTGAGCGCTATGATGTATATCAACTTAAAAAAAATAATGGTTTTTATAATCAGTATATGCAAAATACGTTGCAACTAAATAACGGTGATGACACCTTTTCTGAAGTTGCATTTTTCAGTGGGATTGCCGAAACCGATTGGTCATGGGGAGCGCTTCTTTTTGATATGGATAATGATGGCTACAAGGACATCTATGTATGTAATGGGATTTACCATGATCTGACTAACCAAGATTTTACCGATTTCTTTGCCAATGAATTATATCAGGGCATGGCGGTTTCTGGAGTTAAGACATCACAAGATTCCATTATTAATAAAATGCCAAGCAATCCTGTTACCAATTATGCCTATAAAAATAATCATGATTTAACATTTAAGAATGAAACCCAAAATTGGGGATTTAATGAGCCAAGTTTTTCGAATGGAGCAGCTTATGGTGATTTGGATAATGATGGGGATCTCGACCTAATCGTAAATAATTTAAATATGCCTTTATTTGTTTATCGAAATAATTCAACAAATAACTATTTAAAAATTAAATTACACGGTAAAGCACCCAACACATTAGCTATAGGAAGTATTGTAGAAGTGTACAATAAAAATAATATAATTAGACAAGAATTAGTTCCCTCTCGGGGTTTTCAATCTTCCATTGAATACACTTTAACGTTCGGATTGGGCTCAACTGAAGAAGTCGATTCCATTAAAATAATATGGCCAAATAAAAAATTTCAAAAAATTGGGAAAACCAAGGTAAATCAAGTATTGGCCTATGACATCGAAAACGCCAACGATGATTTTATTATCAATAAACTTGAAAGACACAAAACTTATTTTACCGAAGTTAAGAAGGACCTAAAAACACATAAAGAAGACTCTTATATTGATTTCAACTATGAAGGCTTGATTCCAAAAATGTTTTCTAAAGAAGGACCTGCCTTGGCGGTTGGAGATGTAAATAATGATGGCAATGACGATGTTTTTGTTGGAGGGGCATTTGAACAGCAGGGACAATTATATCTACAAAATAGTCGAGGTGAATTAAAGCCATCAAATTTTAAAACGGAAGCAATATTTGAAGATACATATGCTATTTTTTTAGATATAGATAATGATCAGGATTTAGATTTAATAATAGGTTCAGGAGGAAATTTTCAAAACGCTAGAACAGGCGTAAGAGCCTATATCAATGATGGAAAAGGAAACTTTAGTGATTACAGTATTTTAGTTCGAACCAATACAAATATTTCCACAATTGCTCCAAATGATTTTGATGATGATGGAGACATCGATTTATTTATCGGTAGTTTGAGTGTTGTGGGTACGTATGGTGTCGATCCCGAAAATGTACTTTTGGAAAATGATGGCAATGGTAATTTTAAAAATGTTACAGATACCATTGCGCCAAAATTAAAACTTATCGGTATGACTACAGATGCCATTTGGCAGGATATTGATGGGGATGAAAAAAAAGAACTGATAGTTGTTGGCGAATGGATGGCACCTAGAATTTTTAAGTATTCAGGCGGAATATTTGAAGAACTTATTATGAATTTAAGTGAATATCCAGGCTGGTACAATACCGTTGAAGGTAAAGATTTAGATAATGATGGGGATATCGATTTGATCTTTGGAAATCGAGGTACAAATTCCATCTACCAGGCTTCTAAAGAAAAACCTGCCAAAATGTTTGTGAGCGATTTTGACAATAATGGAACAATTGAACAAATATTTACGCGTACTATTAATGGGCGTGATATTCCAATTCACCTTAAAAGAGAGCTTACGGGCCAAATTGTATCATTAAAAAAACAGAATTTAAAATTTAGTGAATATGCAACCAAATCAATAGATGAACTTTTTTCTCCTGACATTTTAAATGCATCGACAGTAAAAGAAGTTACAATATTTTCGAGTTATGTTGCTTATAATGATGGTAAGGGCAATTTTACAATTAAAGAATTACCATGGCAATCACAACTTTCCTGCATTTGTGATATTCAGTGTTTTGATATCAATAATGACACTATTCAGGATATCATTTTAAGTGGAAACAACTTTAATTTTAAACCTCAATTTTCTCGTTTGGATGCCAATGAAGGATTGGTTCTTTTTGGTAACAAAAATGGGGAATTTATCAATGAACAACAGACAGGATTTAAAGTAAAAGGAGAAGTTAAAAAAATCGAATGGTTGAAGAATAGATCGGGAGACCGATTCCTGGTAGTTGCTATCAACAATAGTCAACCTAAAATATTCAAGGTGAATGATTAATAAAGTAGTTGGCATATTAATTTTTATTATTCTTTTGGGATGTAAAAAATCAAACGGACCTTATTTGTTAACTAAGGTCGACAAAGCACGAACCAATATCACTTTTCAAAATGTATTGAAACCAACAGATTCACTGAATATTTTGGATTACCTGTATTATTATAATGGAGGTGGCGTTTCTGTAGGTGATATAAATGATGATGGTTTGGTTGATATCTATTTTACATCCAATCAAAATAAAAACAAACTTTATTTAAACAAGGGCAACTTTGTTTTTGAGGATATTACTGAAAAAGCTGGTGTATCAGGAAAGTCCGACTGGAATACTGGAACCGTAATGGCCGATGTTAATGGGGATGGTCTTTTAGATATCTATGTGTGTGCTGTTGTTGGCATTCATGGATTAAAAGGTGCTAACGAGCTTTTCATCAATAATGGCGATAACACCTTTACAGATCAGGCAGAGAAGTTTGGTTTAAATTTTAAGAATTATTCCACCTCTGTTGCCTTTTTTGATTTTGATAATGACGATGATCTGGATATGTATTTGCTTAATCATGCGGTTCACAGCCAGAATTCATTTGGAAGAGCCTCAATAAGATATGAAAGAGACGAAAAAAGTGGTGATAAGCTTTTACGAAATGATGGTGATACGTTTACCGATGTGAGTGAAGATGCAGGCATATTTGGAGGCACCAATGGTTATGGCCTTGGTGTGGCCACTCAAGACTTCAATAACGACGGTTATGTTGACATTTATGTAAGTAACGATTTTCATGAAGATGATTATTACTATTTGAATAATGGTGATGGAACCTTTAGCGAGCAAGTAAAAACTTATTTCGGAAAAACAAGTCGTTTTTCAATGGGAAGTGATGTGGCCGATCTAAATCATGACGGGTATACTGATATTTTAACTCTTGACATGACACCTGATGATGAAACTATATTAAAGTCATCTATGGTAGATGAGACTGTTGATAATCTAAATTTTCGTACCCAAAAATTAGGCTACCATTACCAATATTCTCGAAATATGTTGCAAATTAATAATGGCGATCATTTTTCTGAAACTGCTATTGTAAGTGGATTATCGGCTACAGATTGGAGTTGGTCTGCCTTGTTCAGCGATTTTAATCAAGACGGTGAACAGGATGTATTTATTTCCAATGGCATTCCAAAACGTCCGAACAATTTGGATTACATCAAGTTTATTTCAAACGATGAAATTCAGAAAAACCTCAATAATACAAGATTGGTTGATGACGAAGCACTTAACATTATGCCATCTGGAGCTATAGCCAATTGTATTTTCGAGGGTAAAGGTAATTTAGTCTTTAAAGACCAATCTGGCGTATGGATGACCAAAGACACAATAATGTCCACAGGTAGTGCTTATGCCGATTTGGATAATGACGGAGATCTGGACATTGTTACAAATAATATCAATTCCGAAGCGAGCATTTTTAGGAATACCATTGATACCGATACATCGGCCAATTATTTAAAACTGAAGTTTAATTACAAGAAGGGAAATATATTTGGTATTGGTACAAAAGTAATCTCATATCAAAATGGCCATAAACAATATAGACAATTATTTACCTCAAAGGGATTTGAATCGTCCTCTGAACCCGCTATATATTTTGGATATGGAAACGCTAAAATGGTCGATTCTATTACTGTCATTTGGCCAGATAATACCTTTCAAACTGCTGTCCATATAAAAACAAATCAATCGCTGACTATTAATCTATTATATAAACGATTTCCAGTTGATTATTCAATTCTTTTTCCAAAAGTAAAACCCTGGTTAACGAAGGTTGATAGTATTAACGGATTTCATTTCAAACACAAGGAGAACAAGTATATTGATGTCAACAGGCATAAATTAATCCCATATCAAATTTCAGATCGAGGGCCAGCTACGGTCGTGGGAGATTTGAATGGTGATGGTAAAGATGATGTGTTCTTTGGTAGCTCAAGAGATCAATTATCACAGTTGTTTATTCAGACCAAAGATGGATTCGAAAAAAAGCAATTGCCCATATTTGAAAATGATAAACTATATGAAGACACAGCGGCATGTATTAATGATTTCGACAATGATGGGAAAGTTGATTTGTTTATTGCTTCAGGAGGTGGCGAATTTGGCCAAAATGCAAAGCCATTATTAGATAGGCTTTATCTTAATAAAGGTAATTTGAATTTTGGAAACGCTTCAATACCTGATTATTTTGAGCACGCTTCAGTCGTGAAGGCTTTTGATGCCGATGGTGATGGTGATTTGGACATTTTTGTTGGAAATCATGTGAATCCGTTTGATTTTAGTATGCTGCCAAACTCTTACATGCTGATTAATGATCACGAATCGTTCAATTTGAATAAAGTTGAAAATTTAGGAATGGTAACCGACGCTATTATTACAGATTTTAATAACGATGGTCAAACAGATATTATAGCTGTAGGCGAATGGATGTCACCCACATTTTTACAAAATTTCAATGGTAATTTTAAGGATGTCACCTCCAATTTTGTAAAAGACAATCTTAATGGGTTGTGGCAATGTATTGCTAAATTTGATATGGATCATGATGGCGATGAAGATTATGTTCTGGGAAATTTTGGGTTAAATACAAAGTTTAAAGCTTCAAAAAATTACCCTATGAAAATGTATGTCACCGATTTTGATGACAACAAAACAACAGAAACTATCGTTGCCATTGAGAAAAATGGAAAATATTATACCACTATGGGTTTGGACGAACTGGTGGGCCAATTAACCTATTTAAAGAAAAAGTATAACACCTACGAAGAATTTGCTGGACAGACAGTCGAAGACATTTTTGGCAAAGAGGCTTTGGATCATTCAACTTTATATACGGTTAGTACGTTAGCTTCAGGATATTTGCAAAATAATGATGGCCAATATACCTTCATACCTTTTAAGGAAGTTGAATTGCAATTAGCTCCTATTACTGCAACTTTGGAGTACGACTTTAATGGCAACGGGGAAAATGAAATGTTATTAGCTGGAAATTATTTTGGTGTAACGCCGTATCAGGGAAAATTTGATAGTTTTTCTGGAGCTATTTTGAAAAATGATGGCAATGTGCTTTTAAAGCACCAAACAGGAATCAATTTATCTGGAAAAGCAGTAAGAAGCTTGAATAGTATTAACTTTAAAGATACCGATTATCTTTTAGTAACAATTAACAATGATGAAATCGAAATTTATGAAATCCAAAATTAAACAAGTCCTTATTTTTACTTTGATGGTCTTGGCCATGTCTTGTAAAAAAGACAGGCAAGAAATTGTCATAACGGCCGATGATTACCACAAGGCCGTGGACAAAATAACGTCAATCATGGTACATGATATTTTTTCTCCACCGGTTGCCAGCAGAATTTATGTGTACTCCAATATTGCTGCGTATGAGGTCATTTGTAAAGAAGATAGTACCTATAAAACGTTAGCTGGACAATTAAAGGGGTTAACGGCGGTTCCAGAGCCCAATTCAAAAGATAAGATAAATTTCAAATTGGCCGCTTTAACCGCCTATTTGGACTTGGGCAAAGAACTTATCTTTTCTGAAGACCGGGTAATTACTTATCGAGATAGTCTTTACAATTCATGGAAAGCTTTAGATGAAAATACTTTTGAAGCGTCTAAAAACTATGGATTGGAAGTTGCAGGACACATTAAAAAATGGATGTCAAACGACAACTATAAAGAGACCCGAACTATGCCGAAATTTTCGGTAAACTCCGAAAATCCATCTCGTTGGCAGCCTACACCACCAGATTATATGGATGGTATTGAACCACATTGGAACAAAATAAGGACGATGGTCATTGATTCGGCACAACAGTTTAGACCAAAAATGCATCCTCAATTTTCATTGGAAAAAGGAACTGATTTTTATAACGAGTTAATGGAAGTTTATGAAATAAAAAATAAAATTGAGATTGATGGAGATGCTTCAGAAGAAATCCAAATTGCCCAGTTTTGGGATTGTAACCCCTATGTGTCCACTCACAAAGGGCATTTAATGTTTGCTACCAAAAAAATCACCCCTGGAGCGCATTGGATTGGTATTTGTAAGATTGCCTGTCGAAAAAGCAATGCAGATTTCAATAAAACAGTGTTTGCCTATACCAAGACTTCCATTGGTTTGATGGATGCTTTTATAAGCTGTTGGGATGAAAAATACAGAAGTAATCTAACGCGTCCTGAAACTCTAATCAACCAGCACATCGATGAAGATTGGACACCTGTTTTACAAACACCACCTTTTCCCGAATATACAAGTGGGCATTCGGTGGTTTCAGGAGCGGCCTCAACAATTTTAACGAGTATTTTTGGTGATGATTTTGCGTTTGATGATGACACCGAATTACCTTATGGTTTACCAATCCGTTCTTTTACTTCATTCAATCATGCCTCCAGTGAAGCAGCTGTAAGCCGATTATATGGGGGAATCCATTACCGATCGGCCATTGAAGTAGGCCTCCAACAAGGGCTAGAATTAGGAAAGTTTGTTGTGGGCAATCTTAACATGACAGGAGACAATTAATTGGTTAAAATGAAGAAAATTAGGTACGCAATTGCCGTCATTATAGTGGGCTTATCTGTTTGGTATTTATTTATAAAATCAAACGACTACATCATCACCTTTAAGTCCAATACGTCACCGGGAATCATATTCAAGGAAGTGGAGGAATGGAACCTGTTGAATCAAAAAGTGGATTCGTTTCACTATACTGTAATTGAAAAGAAACCTTTTGAATTTTATAGTGAATCCATTACAACCAAAAAAATTGGCTTAAAGGTCAATTGGAATTTTGAGTCCATAAACGATAGTACCACTCTTGTAAAAGTTGGGCTTTCAGAGCATGAAAATTCAATTTACAATCGATTGACAGCACCATTTATAAAGACATTGTTCAAAACGGAATCCATAAACTTGATCCAAGATTTTAAAGATGGAATGGACTACCAGTTAAAAAACAAATATAAAGTAAAAGTTGTTGGTCAAGATACAGTGCCTGAAATGTCCTATGCCTATATTGAATTAAAAAATATTGCCTTGTCCGATAAAGCTACTGAAATGCTAAAGAACAACGCAACGCTAATCATTTTTGTAACAGAAAACAAACTTAAAAATGGGAATTTTCCGTTTATAATAATTGAAAATTGGGACATTGAAAACCACCTGATTGATTTTAGATATTGTTTTCCCATTGTTGAAAAAGATTCATTGCCTTTTGATGAAAACATAAAATACGATAAGCTGGAATCCACCCCGGCAATAAAAGCCATTTATAACGGTAATTTTAGAACTTCGGACAGAGGGTGGTTTGGATTGTACGATTATACCACTAGACATCATATTGAAGCTTCCAATCGCCCTATTGAATTTTTTTTTAATAACCCTTTTTACGGTGGTGATGAACTCAAATGGGTAACAGAAATTTATTTGCCAATAACAAATAATCAAAATCATGAATAAATCAATCCTTCCCCTTTTATTATTACTATTAACTTTCAGTTGTGTCAAAAAAAAGGAACAAAATGAAACCTTAATTGATACATCTAAAACTTGGTGGAAAGAGGCCATAGTTTACCAAATTTATCCTCGCAGTTTTAAAGATACCAATGGTGATGGTGTTGGTGATTTAAAAGGCATCATAGAAAAACTGGATTATATCAAAAGTCTCGGTATAAATGCCGTTTGGATCAATCCAATTTACAGCTCGCCTAATGATGATAATGGTTACGATGTAAGTGACTATCGAAATATTATGAGTGATTTTGGAACCATGGAAGACTTCGATAATCTCCTTCAGGGTATGCATGAGAGAGACATCAAATTCATTATGGATTTGGTGGTCAACCATAGTAGTGACGAACACGAATGGTTTAAACAATCCAGAAGCTCAAGGGATAATCCGTATAGAAACTATTACCATTGGTGGCCGGCAGAAAAAGGGAAACCAAATTACAGATATAGTTTATTTGATGCCAAAGGCGAGGCCTGGAAATACGATTCCATAACCAATGCCTACTATTTGCATTATTTCTCACAAAAGCAACCCGACCTCAACTGGGAGAACCCCAAAGTACGTCAGGAAGTTTTTGATATTATGAAATTTTGGGCCGACAAAAGTGTGGATGGTTTCCGTTTGGACACTTTTCAATTTGCTGCCAAGGACACAACCTTTCCGAAATTTCCAGACGGATTCGAAAAAGATTTTATGCAATATTATGCCATGCAGGATGGATTACATGACTATTTAAAGGAAATGAATAGGGAAGTGTTGAGCAAATACGATGTCATGTCGGTTGCCGAAGGTGCAGGCAGAAACTTTAAGGAAGCTCATGAACTGGTTGACGAAGATCGGCATGAACTCAATATGGCCTATGCTTTTGAAGGTGTTGATATTGCCAAACCTGAAGGCTACAGTATCGTGCATTTTAAACAGGTATTTTCAAAATGGGATAAAGCGTTTGCCGAAAAAGGATGGCTATCCATTTTCCTGTCCAATCACGATCAGGCCAGATTGGTGAGTCGGTTTGGCAATGATAGCCCGGAATTTAGGGAAGCTTCAGCAAAAATGCTCAATACCTTTATTTTAAGTATGCGGGGAACGCCATACTGTTATTACGGTGACGAAATCGGAATGACCAATATCAATTTTGATAGCATTTCACAATACAAGGATATCGCTGCCATCAACAGTTATAAAAAGGCCATCTCAGAAGGAAAGGATATGAAAAAATTCATGAGCGATTTAAATTTTTCGTCTCGGGACAATGGCAGAACGCCAATGCAATGGGATGATTTGGAACATGCTGGTTTTACTTCAGGAAACCCGTGGCTTCCTGTTAATGATAATTATAAAGACATCAATGTTTCCGTTGAGGATAAGAAACCAAATTCCATCTTGAACCATTTTAGAAACATGGTAAAATTACGCAAGGAAAACCCTGTTTTAATTTATGGAGCCTATCGATTGTTAGAGGCCAATCATCCCGATATTTATGCTTACACAAGGGCTTTGGACAATCAAAAAATGTTGGTTCTTTTAAACTTTACAAACCATAATTCTATCATTCAATTAGCTGAAGCAAAATCTGTAAAAAATACGCTTATAAATAATTATGAATCTTTATCCATTAAAAACGAAAAAATCACCCTTGAGCCTTATCAAGCTGTGATTTTATCCTTAAATTAACGGATAAAAACTTTTATAAAATTATTACAATGAAAAAAATAGGTCTACCATTTACTTCATTAATTCTTTTCTTGTGGCTTGCATGGTCTTGCAATACCACTGAAAATCGATTTACCGTGAATTCACCTAATGACAGCAATTCCGTGGAATTTTCACTTACTGATTCTGGTCAGCCCATGTATATTGTAAAGTATAAAAACAAGACCGTTATTGACACGTCTTTAATGAGTTTCGAATTTAAAGATTTACCCACGCTAAAGGACAATTTTAAAATCGTAAGTGTGTATACAGGAAGTGCTGATGAAACTTGGCCGATGCCTTGGGGAGAACAATTGGAGGTTAGAAACCATTATAATGAATTGGTAGTGAATTTGGAGGAACAATCTGAAGCTAAAAGACTGTTGAACATTCATTTTAAGGTCTATAACGATGGTGTTGGCTTTAGACACGAATTCCCTGAACAGGCCAACTTGGATGAAGTCTTGATTACCGATGAAAACACGGAATTCAAATTGACAGGCGACCATAAGGTATGGTGGATTCCTGGGGATTGGGATATCTACGAGCACCTTTATAACGAGACAAAATTTTCTGAAATTGATGCGCTTTCAAAGCGAAACCATCCCAATTTAAATGCGACCTATATTCCTGAAAATGCCGTAAATACACCGGTGACCATGAAAACGAATGATGGCCTGTACTTAAGTTTTCATGAAGCCGATTTGACCAATTATGCAGATATGACCTTAAAAGTTGACCATGCCAATTTGGATATGGTGAGTGAATTGGTAGGCTCTGATGTTTTAGGAGGAAAAGCAAAAGTAAAACTACCATTTAATACACCTTGGAGGACTATTCAAATAGCAGAAAGAGCCGGAGACTTACTTGAATCAAGATTGATTTTAAACCTAAATGACCCCAATGCCATTGGCGATGTCAGTTATTTCACACCTATGAAATACGTTGGGATTTGGTGGGAAATGCACATTGGTAAATCAACTTGGGACCTTGAAGGCAGTCAGGACATGAATACCTTCACAACTGGTAAAGTAGGAACTTCAAGGCATGGAGCAACTACAGAAAACGCCAAAAAATATATTGATTTTGCTGCAGCCAATGGCATCAAAGGGCTTTTGGTTGAAGGATGGAATACAGGTTGGGACAAATGGATCAATACGGAGGATAGGGAAGGCGTTTTCGATTTTATGACACCCTATCCCGATTATAATTTTGATGAGGTTATGAATTATGCCAAGGAAAAAAGCGTTGAAGTGATCATGCACCATGAAACTTCTGCTGCTCCAAGAACCTATGAAAAACAAATGGATGAGGCTTATGATTTCATGAAAGCCAATGGAATAAATTCAGTAAAAACAGGATATGTTGGCAAGATCATTCCAAAGGGTGAATACCATCATGGACAATGGATGGTCAACCATTATCAAAAAGTATTGGAAGAAGCCGCCAAAAAGAAAATCGCGGTCAATGCCCACGAACCCATTAAGGATACTGGAAAACGTAGAACATATCCTAATGCCATTTCCCGTGAAGGCATGAGAGGTCAGGAATTTAATGCTTGGGCTTCAGATGGAGGCAATCCTCCAAGTCATTTACCAACAGTTGCATTCACTAGAATGTTGGCCGGCCCATTCGATTTTACACCGGGGGTTTTCAATATCAAATTTAATGATTACAAAAAAGAAAATCAGGTCAATACCACTTTGGCGCAACAATTGGCGTTGTATGTTGTCATTTATAGTCCCATTGAAATGGCCTGTGATTTACCTGAGCATTATATGATGGATGGAAAAATTCATCCCGCATTTCAGTTTATTACCGATGTGGGCGTGGATTGGCAACAGTCCAAAGTGTTGGATGGTGAAGTTGGCGATTTCGTGGTCATGGCAAGACAGGAAAGAGGAACCGGCAATTGGTTTGTTGGTGGGATAACCGATGAAAATGCCAGAACACAACACGTCATGTTTGATTTTCTTGAGGACGGCAAAACCTATGATGCCACAGTTTATAAAGATGGTCCGAATGCCCATTGGAATGACAATCCGCAAGATTATGCCATTGAGCACTTGAAAATGACAAAAGCGTCCATGATGGATATAGTAATGGCTCCTGGAGGAGGCTTTGCCATAAGCATTATGCAAGAATAGAAATAGGTTTTTCAGGCAGTTGACCAGACCGAGATCATCCTTTATCTCAAATTAAATATTAATTCCTGAAACTGGATTTAATTTGATAAAATATGAAACAATACCTTCATTGAATATTTTTTGGAACAAAATGTAGTGGTCCAATTTTTCTTATTTAACGTGAATAATGGATTAGCAATTTGATGCCGAAAATCCTCTTACCCTCTAACCCTAAAGGGCAAGGATTTTCTGGATTCTGGTTGTTTAACAAAGAATTTTTCCACCCTTCAGGGTTGGGGAACAGAAAAATTCGGGCTTTTTTGCTAATCCATTATTCACGTTATTTAAGTATTATGTGCCCGTTATTTTTTGTATTTTTAAATACTTCATACAAAATGAAATATGAAGGTATGATTTAATAGTCATTTTAAACATTATAAATCAAGCAAATAATGAAAAACAAATTCACTAAGCTATTGGTATTAAGCATACTGCTAGTAGCTTCAATTGTTTATGCATCAACTTTAAAAAACAATAAAGCAACTAGACATACCATTGAACAGGAAGGCCAAAATGGGTGGCGGCAGTTATTCAATGGAAAGGATTTAACAGGATGGAAACACGTTGGCCCTGGCTCCATGTCTGTTGAAGATGGCTTGATAAGGGGGCATGGCGGCATGGGTTTGTTGTACTGGACAGGAGAGAAGTTTGGAAATTGTACCATCCGTGTGGTGTTCAAAATGCGGGACGAAAACAGCAACTCAGGTGTGTTTATCCGAATCCCTATTGAACCTTTTGAAGAATGGATGCCTGTATTTTATGGTTATGAAGTTCAGATTGACAATAAGCCCGAACTTTCTGATGAAAGCGATTACCATTACACGGGAATGTTGTATTCATTGACAAAACCGTTGGCCAAACCTGGCTTACCTGGTCCTCAATGGAATACCATGGAAATCACCCTCGATGGTGACCGAACAATTGTGTATGTCAATAATGTAAAAGTTACCGATTACAAAGAAGGTGACCCAGTGCCAGAACGCAAATTTGATTTTGAACCTTATCATGGAAGACGTCCCGATTTTGGGTATATAGGGTTGCAGAACCATGGTGAAAATGATGTTGTATATTTCAAGGAAGTCTCGGTTAAACCCCTAATAAAAGATTGAGAGGGTATAAAGGATTTTAACACATAAAAATTTAAATTTCCCTAAAAATATATGATAGTTGAAGGTGACATGGACGGTCATTTCATCAAGAGAGCATACCGAAATGGGTGGGGCGATTTAAAATTATAATAAACCGAAAACCCGTTGTACATTTTGAATAGATTCCTTCGCTTTTTTCCCCTCCCTAAAGGGTGAATCGAAGAAATCTTCATTCCATCCCTGCCTGCCGGCAGGCAGGCTTTAGGATTGGAGGCCAAGAATGAAGATTTAAATCAACATTAATTACAAAATTATCAAAATGCACAACGGGTTAAACCTAATACGAAACTTAAATTGAACACCCAACCAACTTCAAAAAGATATTACCATATTGTAATATTGGTAATGCTTGTATTTTTTGTCATTTCATTCATTACCAATATTCTCAACTCCATTATTGTCGATGTCAAGGCGAGTTTTGATTTGAGTTTGACAATGGCGGGATTCCTTCCGTTTTCCTTTTTTATCGCTTATGGCGTCATGTCCATCCCTGCTGGATTTTTATCTGAAAAATACGGCGAAAAAGCACTGTTGGCATTTTCGTTTATTTTAATGACGGTTGCCTCATTGGTCTTTGTGATTTCTCCAAGTTATACGGTATTTAGTTTTACTTTGTTTACCCTTGGTGGCTGTATGGCTATTCTGCAAGTCATTATCAATCCCATGTTACGTATTGCAGGTGGCGAAGAGCATTTTGCATTTAATTCGGTAGCGGCACAATTGGTTTTTGGAGCGGCATCTTTTGCTAGCCCACAATTGTACAAATATTTGGTTGGTGACGACTCTTCAAAAAATTTGGCTTCATTTTTAAGAAGTTTGGTTGACGAGCGTTTACCTTGGGCTTCGTTGTACGTGGTTTTTGCAGTAATCTCTTTCATCCTGATAATTATTGTCCTCGTTACAAAATATCCTAAATTTGAAAAGGTCGAAGACGAAAAAGCCGGAGATTCAAGCTCATATATTGATTTGCTGAAAAATAAATATACCTTATTGTTCTTTATAGGAATTTTTTGCTACGTA
>DASWKU010000321.1:0-3872 GCA_036396455.1 Flavobacteriaceae bacterium | reverse complement strand
CCCAAAGAAAACAACACCATTTTTTTGCCCAAAGATTTTAATGGTAAAACCAACGATTTAATTTTAAAAATAGCACATTCAAAACCAGAAACAACCTTGTTTTGGTATTTGGACGAAACCTATATAGGAATCACCACCGGCATTCACGATATGGCTATTGTTCCAAAGCAGGGAAGGCATACCATAACCGCGGTGGATGAATTTGGAAATGAAGTAAAAAGGAACATTGAGATTATCAAATAAGAAATAACTTTTCAAAATTTAAAAATCCTTACATTTGCCTAACTAACACTACAAAACAAAATTATGTACGAAACTGTTAAATTTTTGCATTCTTATTGGGCTTATTTAGCCCTTGTTATTTTGGTTATTTCAACATTCAATGCCCTTATAAAATATTTTGGCAATAAAGAATTTGGTGCGTTTGATTTTAGGGTATCCTTATTTACCCTAATTGTATTCCATATTCAACTGTTGATTGGACTTGTGCTTTTTTTTGCTACTGACTATATCTCCCTTATTAGTGATATGGGTATGGGCGAGGTAATGAAGAATTCTCTACTACGTTCAAATATTATAGAACACCCGCTAACCATGGTTTTTGCTGTTGTGCTTATTACTGCTGGATATTCCAAACACAAAAAGAAACTGACCTCCAAACCGAAATTTAAAATGCTGTCTATTTTTTACACGATGGCTTTAATTTTGGTGTTGGCCAAAATCCCATGGAATGTTTGGTTCAAATAACCGGAATCAAGACAACATTGCTTTCGCTTTTTTAACGCCTTCAACCAAAACATCAATTTCACTTTTAGTATTATAAAATGAAAACGATGCCCGAACGGTTCCTGGAATTTTATAGAAGTCCATTATTGGTTGTGCACAATGATGGCCGGTGCGAACGGCAATCCCCATTTTGTCCAAAATAGTCCCAACATCATAAGGATGAATGCCTTCCAAATTGAAAGAAATAACAGAAGTTTTAAGCTTTGCAGTCCCGAAAATTTTTAAGCCATCAATCGCTAAAAGCTTTTGTGTCGCATAATCCAATAATTCATGTTCATATTTGGCAATAGCTTCAAATCCAATAGCATTCATATAGTCTATTGAGGCACCAAAAGCGATGCCTCCACAAATATTTGGGGTTCCCGCCTCAAACTTATGTGGCAAATCGGCATAGGTGGTTTTTTCAAAAGTAACTTCGGCAATCATTTCCCCTCCTCCTTGATAGGGCGGAAGTTTTCTTAACCATTCTTCCTTACCGTACAACATTCCTACACCAGTTGGCCCGCACATTTTATGCGCAGAAGCCACATAAAAATCAACATTCAGTTTTTGAACATCGGGTATTAAATGTGGGCATGCCTGAGCTCCGTCAACCAAAACAGTAGCACCAATTCGATGTGCTTTTTCGATAATGTCCTCAATGGGATTGATGGTTCCCAAGGCGTTTGAAATATGATTTACAAATACCAATTTGGTTTTATGTGATAACAGTTTATCAAATTCTGAGATGATGAGTTCACCTTCATCATTCATGGGAATGACCCTCAATTTAGCCCCGGTATGTTCGCATAACATTTGCCAAGGCACAATATTGCTGTGGTGTTCCAAAGCTGAAACAATAACCTCGTCATCTCGTTTTAGAATTGATGAGAACCCATGGGCCACCAAATTAATGCCATGCGTTGTCCCCGATGTAAAAATGATCTCGTGTACATGCTTTGCATTAAAATGCCTTTGAATTTTTTGTCGAGCTTGCTCGTATTTATCGGTTGCTTCCTGACTTAAAAAATGAACTCCTCTATGAATATTTGCATTGTAGTTGCTGTAATAATCTACAATCACATCAATGACGTGTTGGGGGGTTTGTGAAGTTGCCGCATTATCAAAATAGATCAAAGGTTTGCCATTGACCTTTCGAAAAAGAATGGGAAAGTCTTTTCTTATGTTTTCAACGTTAAGCATCCTTGGTTTTTTTAGCCCCGATAGTAGCGACATCCTTTTTTACTTTGTCTTAGTTTAAACACTATTTTCGGGAACAAAGTAAAAAAGATACAGCGAATAGCGGGAAATAGCTTCAAATAATTTTATAAATCGAACCCAATATTGACACCTAATTTGTTTGCGATAATTTTAGTAATGCGTTGTTTGATTTCAGGAATTTTAACCGAACTCAATACATTGTTACTAAACGCATACATTAAAAGTGCTTTGGCCTCTTTTTCAGGAATACCACGTGTTCGCATATAAAACATCGCGCTTTCATCCAACTGCCCAATGGTACAGCCATGGGAGCATTTTACATCATCGGCAAAAATCTCAAGTTGCGGTTTTGTGTTTATTGATGCCTTGTCGCTAATTAAAATATTATTATTGGCTTGGTAAGCATTGGTTTTTTGAGCCTCCTTGTTTACAATAACTTTTCCATTAAATACTCCTGTAGCACTATCACCAAAAATACCTTTGTAATCCTGATGGCTTTCGCAATTGGGTTCAATATGATGGACCAAAGTATTATGGTCAACGTGCTGTTTATTCCCAATTATGGTGACCCCTTTTAACGTTGAATCAATACGTTCTCCATTCTGGAAAAAATTAAGGTTATTACGGGTTAAGTTCCCACCAAAGGAAAACGTATGGACTGAAGCTACACTTTCTTGTTTTTGGTTAATAAACGTGTTGTCTATTAAAGAAGCATTTTCATTGTCATTTTGAACTTTATAGTAGTCAACTATGGCGCGTTTGTTGGCGAAAATTTCTGTAACACAATTTGTCAATACTGGATTGTCGGTCAAACTTTGATGCCTTTCAATAATTTGGACATGGGAGTTTTCATCCACTATGATCAAGTTGCGTGGTTGAAGCATTAAAGCTGCCTCATTTCCGGTGGAAAAATGAATGATCTGTATCGGTTTTTCCACCAATTTATTTTTTGGGATATGTATGTATGCCCCTTCACTTGAGAATGCCGTATTTAAACAGGGCAAGCTATCTTTTGTGGCAATTTTGTTGAAATAGTTTTCAATTAAAATTCTGTATTTAGGCTTTGCAAATGCCGCTGACATCAAGCAAATATCCATCCCATCATGAGTGGTTTGGGACAAATGTGATGAGTATTTGCCATCAATAAAAACGATTTTGAAGGTATCGATATCGTAAATAAAATACTTTTTTATGGCATTGTATTCCAAGGCATCTTCCATCTTGGGGAACAAACAATAATCGTGTTTTAGAATGCTGTTTAAAGCGGTGTATTTCCAAGCTTCATCTTTTTTGGTGGGAAATCCTTTCTCTTCAAACGTTTTTATGGCTTCACATCTGACATCATGTACAGGGGAGTCCAAATCCGCTTCATTTTCGAATGCAAGAAATGATGATATGAGTTTTTCTTTTAGGTCCATTGTTTAGAATTTAAAGTTCAATATTCAATATTCAAAGTTGGGTAACCTTAAATATTGAGCCTTAAACCTTGAATTATATTAAGCGTTCACTTCTTCCTTAAGCCAATCATAGCCTTTCTCTTCGAGTTCATGGGCCAAGTCCTTTGTTCCTGATTTTACAATTTTACCATTGTGCAGCACATGAACAAAATCAGGTATGATATAATCCAGTAATCGTTGGTAATGCGTAATCACAACCACTGCATTATTTTTGCTCTTTAACTTATTGACCCCATTTGCCACGACACGAAGGGCATCAATGTCCAATCCGGAATCGGTTTCATCCAGTATCATCAATTTTGGTTCCAACATGGCCATTTGAAAGATTTCATTACGCTTTTTCTCGCCTCCAGAAAATCCTTCATTGAGCGAACGTGATAAAAATTTACGGTCAATTTCGAGAAGTTCCGCCTTTTCACGAATTAACTT
>DASWKU010000320.1:0-1904 GCA_036396455.1 Flavobacteriaceae bacterium | reverse complement strand
CAGTTACAAAGGTCGATGATAAAACTTGCCTGAAAGGGATTAAAACTTATCCTAAAGGGATTTTTGCAATATTACTTCAAGAAAAATGAAATTATAAAAGAAGAGGAGACACAAACCTCTACTAATTACATAGAGCCCCTGACTTCCGCACTGGGACACCCAAATTAAAAACCGAATATTTTTTGGACTTTTAAATGTTCATCACTTATCAATAACCTCTTTGTGTATGTTTTGCTATTTGGTGATTTGGCTTCAATTTCATAGATGCTTTGTATTATATCAATGACTTTTTCTGGGGATAAATCCGGTTCTTTCTCTTTGAGTTGTCTTTCTAGTTCTTTGTAAACCTTGTACGCTACAAAGTTCAGGCATATATGAGCTTCAATTCTTCTCTGCTTGTAATGGTATACGGGTCTTATTTTTAAGTTTGTTTTGGCTATCCTAAACGCTTTTTCAATGAGCCATAATTGTTTGTAATTATCAAGGATTTGATTTTTGCTGAGCGATGAGTTGGTCAAATACCCTTTCAGCCCATCCCATTTTTCATCCTCTTTTATTTTTACTGGGTTTATTTTCACTTGAACCTCGCCATCTATTTCTAAAAACTTATTGTACCCTCTATTATTTATGCCCGACTTGGTCAGCTTGCCTGTTTTTAGGCTTTTCTCTAATCGTTTTAGGCCTTTTTCTCTGTTGTGCCTGTCTTTCTTGGCCCTGTCGTCACAATACGTAATGAGAAGCTTTAAACTATCTTTTTCTATGGTTTCGCTTTCTCCATTTTTTAGCGATAGAGATAGAACCCTATCCTTGATTTCTTGTTTTTCGTTTTTAATTCTTGCACCTAAAATAAATTCGTGCTTATTGGCTGTCAATTCATCAATGTTAGCTTTTGATAGCAATCCAGAATCAGCAACCACAACCAGTTTTTCAAGGTTGTATTTCTCTCTAAAGCCATTGATAATGGGCAACATCGTATGCCCTTCGTATTGTTTGCCCTCAAAAATGTCGTACGCCAATGGATAGCCGCCCTCACTTACCAACAGGCCAAGTACTATTTGGGGGCTTTGATGTTTTCCTTCTTTTGAAAAACCTGTTTTTCGCAAATCGTCTTCATAATCTGTTTCAAAATAAATCGTTGTGACATCATAAAAAACAACTTGGATGCCCTGCGGTAAAACCTTTAATGTATGCTCATAACTAATTTGCTGTACAAGCTCTTTCTGTGTATTGTAAAGCTTGTCCATATAGCGGTAAATTTCGTCTTCAGAATAGCTCTTCCGTGCAAATCGCCACAAATATTCCGTGGTCTTTAACTTGCTTTTTGGATACACTAGCCGATACAAAACAAGGTCTTTGAATAGCTCATCTTCAATGTGGTTAAAACCAATCTCATCAAAAATTTTTCCTAGGACCAAGTCTATGCCCACCAATTTGTGAGACGTAATGGACGTTAGCACCTGTGCGTAAATCGCATCATAATTATTGAAATCAAACTCTTTTAGGCCTGCGGTTTCCCTGATGAATTCTTCCCCTTTTGAAACTAATCGTTCAATCTCAGAAGGATCGCTACTGCTGCCAATGGTTTTCACTAGTTTGTACTTTCCGTAACTTTTATCAATAATTTGTACGCTAATAACTCCAGATTTATTTCGCTTTTTTCTAACAAACATTGGGCAAAAATAGTGAAAAATCGCTTCTGGGACACCCAAATTTAAATCATAAAAAGTATAAAGTACTGATAATTAATAATTTATGAAAATTGCGAAATTTAAGTGCGGAAGTCAGGAAAAATAATATTCGGGTATTTACAGCTAGGGAAATCGGGATGATTAATCATATTTAAAATGCTCTCTTAAATTAGTTTCGGCTACGCTCAATCTTAAGAATTCCAAATAAATGGTGAC
>DASWKU010000319.1:0-11481 GCA_036396455.1 Flavobacteriaceae bacterium | reverse complement strand
ACGAGTTATACCGAAGATTTTGCAGCCATTCGTGTTAAACGCAGTAAAAACTTTGTGATTAAAAATCTGGTCTTGGAGAACTTGTTCTTTGGTATCTATATTGAGAAATCAAGCTACGGAACAATTTATCATAACAAAATTATTGGTGATGCCGTTCAAGAATATAACTCTGGAAACGGCATTCAATTATGGTACAGCAATCATATAGAAATCGAGCATAACATAGTCCAGCATGTTCGAGATGGTATTTATTTGGAATTTTCCGATGATTGTTTGATCAAAAACAATGTAAGTGAACAAAACCTGCGCTACGGTTTGCATTTTATGTTTTCCAATAATGATATCTATCAAGATAATACCTTTATAAATAATGGTGCAGGAGTGGCCGTCATGTTTTCCAAAAAAATTAAAATGTTGAACAATACCTTTAAAGAAAACTGGGGCACTGCCTCCTACGGAATGCTCCTGAAAGAGATAAATGATGCCGAAATAATTGGCAATACCTTTGAAGAAAATACCATAGGCATCAACATCGAAGGCTCCAATAGAATTGTTTATAAAAACAACAATTTCATTAATAATGGTTGGGCCATTAAGGTTCGTGGGGCTTGTTATACAAATCATTTTTTGGAGAACAATTTTTTGTATAATTCTTTTGATATTTCCTATAATAGTGAAATTAACGACAACGTTTTTGATAGAAACTATTGGAGTAATTATACGGGATACGATTTGAACAAAGATGGCATTGGTGATGTGCCTTACCGTCCGGTAAAATTGTTTTCCTATATTGTTAACCGAACCCCGGAGACCATTATTTTATTGCGCAGTTTATTTATAGACATTATAGATTTTTCCGAAAAAGTATCGCCGGTATTTACACCGGATAATTTATTGGACAATAACCCTTTATTAAAAAAAAATGCATGGTAAACATTCAGAACTTATATAAAACATTTGGGAAAAATCAAGTTTTAAGTGGTGTGGATCTAACCATTAAAGAAGGTGGAATATTCGCCATACTTGGGCCCAACGGCTCTGGAAAGACCACATTGATCAAGTGCATCCTTGGGATGGTGATACCCCAAAAGGGTACCATTGCCATTCATGATCAGGACATAAAAAACAATTCCGATTACCGGTTTAAAATTGATTATTTGCCACAAATTGCCAACTTCCCCAGTAATTTAAAAGTTAAGGAGCTTATTAAAATGATCAAGGATTTGCGCAGCAATACCAATGAGGACAAACGGCTGATAGAATTGTTTAAACTGGAACCCTTTTTGGATAAAAAGCTGGGAACCCTTTCCGGTGGAACCAAACAAAAAGTCAACATTGTATTGACCTTTATGTTCAACAGTCCAATAATTATTCTGGATGAGCCAACTTCAGGACTTGATCCCGTTTCCCTAATTCGGTTAAAAGATTTGATTCAAGCTGAAAAGGCCAAAGGAAAAACCATTTTAATAACCTCGCATATCATGAGTTTTGTTGAAGAAGTGGCCGATGAGATTGTATTTATACTGGAAGGAAAAATATATTTTAAAGGATGTATATCCGATTTGAAAAAGAAAACCAATCAACCCGATTTTGAACATGCCATTGCATCAATTTTAACCGAGAATCATGCTTAAGATATTAAAATATAGTTTTTATGATTTGATGCGCAGCCGATGGAGCTATATATATTTCACCTTTTATTTATTGCTGGGCATCATTCTGTTGTTTCTAAATAACGACCTTTCAAAGGCAGTCATCACCTTAATGAACATCATCATTGTTCTGGTCCCCTTGATTGGAACCATATTTGGGGTGATGTATTATTATAATTCAAAGGAATTTACCGAATTGCTATTGGCACAACCCTTAAGGCGCTCAACCATATTCTTAGGGCAATATTTGGGCGTTGCGCTGTCTTTATGTATGAGCCTAATTTTAGGATTGGGATTGCCCTTTGTTTTTTACGGATTGTTTAACAGCAATGCCATTTGGGATTTTTCATTGTTGCTCATTACTGGTGCATTTCTCACTTTGATATTTACCGCTTTGGCATTTAACATCGCCTTATCAAACGAAAATAAAATCAAGGGGTTTGGTTATGCCATTTTGCTTTGGCTTTTTTTGGCCATCATTTACGACGGTATCTTTTTGATGTCCTTAATTCTATTTGAAGATTATCCTTTGGATAAACTTTCGTTGGTAGGAACGATGTTAAACCCCATTGATTTGTCCCGAACCCTAATTCTATTAAAGTTGGACATCTCGGCCTTATTGGGTTATACCGGAGCAGTGTTCAAACAATTTTTTGGCACCAATTATGGGCTGGTGGTGTCCATTGTCATGTTGACCACTTGGGTAATTTTGCCGGTTTTAAGGATTGTGTACAAGTCAAAAAGAAAGGATTTTTAGAGTATGCCCAGCGGCATTATTAATTTGAGGTTAAAATTTAAATGTTAACCATACACCTGCCATTTTTTATGATATTCTCTTTATTTGCTGAATTATTTTGAACGGTTAGTGGCTTTTGAGCTTCATTATTTTGTCTTGGGTGCAATAATTATTTATTTTCGTTTTACAACTTTTAACATGCATTGCTAATATAATGGATATATATAAGGTCAATAAATAGAGGTAATTAGTAATTTAACGCTTCATTCTTTTGTTTTAAATTAAATAGGACAAAATTATCCTAAATATGACTTTTATCACGTATTTTGTATATTAATGCTTTAATTTTGTATTTATAAATATCAATAACGATGAAAACAATACTAAAATCAATTGCCTTATTTATTATATTATTAATGTATGGTTGTTTTAAATCTGATAAAAAAGAATATGCCGATTCAACTGAAATTCCCGTAAACTTGGAAATGACGGCCGAATTGACATCTCCACCAAATGTACCAACGCCAGTGGGAGTTAGAAAAGCAAAAAAACTCATCGTTAAATTGGAAATTTTAGAGAAAGAAGGCGAATTGACCGATGGTGTTAAATACATATACTGGACCTTTGGTGGTACCGTTCCGGGAAGTTTTATCAGGACACGTGTCGGTGATGAAGTGGAATTCCACTTACAAAATCATCCCAATAACAAATTGCCTCATAACATCGATTTACATGCCGTAACAGGACCAGGTGGTGGAGCAGAGTCTTCATTTGTTGCTCCCGGTCATGAAAAAGTATTCTCATTTAAGACCTTAAATCCCGGTTTGTATGTTTATCATTGTGCTACCGCACCCGTGGGGATGCATATTGCCAATGGTATGTATGGTTTGATTTTGGTAGAACCTGAAGGCGGTTTACCACTTGTGGATAAAGAATATTATATCATGCAAGGCGATTTTTACACCAAAGGAAAAAATGGCGAACGAGGCTTGCAACCCTTCGACATGCAAAAGGCCATTGATGAGAAAGCCGATTACGTGGTGTTTAATGGAAAAGTTGGAGCCTTAACTGGTGATAATGCCATTACTGCAAATGTCGGGGAAACTGTTAGGCTTTTTGTGGGTAATGGTGGGCCAGGTTTGGTATCTTCATTTCACGTGATTGGTGAAATTTTCGATAAAGTTCATTTAGAGGGTGGCTCCATGGTAAATGAAAATGTGCAAACTACTTTAATTCCTGCTGGAGGAGCTGCCATTGTTGAATTTAGAGTGGATGTGCCCGGAACCTTTATTTTGGTGGATCACTCCATTTTTAGAGCCTTTAACAAGGGCGCTTTGGGAATGCTTAAAGTTGAAGGTGAGGAGAACAAGAAAATTTATTCTGGCGAAATTAGGGACGATATCTATTTGCCAGAAGGCCCAGGTATTCAAGCCATGCCATCGACAGGAGAAATTGTAGCTTCAGAAATTCCAGCGAAATCCTTTGAAGAACAAATGGAATTTGGTAAGCAAAAATATATGCAAACCTGTTTTGCATGTCACCAAGCCGAAGGCCAAGGCGTGCCCAATGCATTTCCACCGTTGGCAAAATCAGATTTTTTAAACGCCGATGTTGATCGTGCCATTGATATTGTACTGCATGGTAAAACGGGCGAAATTACCGTTAACGGCAAAACATACAATAGTGTGATGACCCAGCAAATGCTATCGGCCGAAGAAATTGCCAATGTACTGACCTATGTCTATAATAGTTGGGGGAACTCGGGAAAAGTGGTTACCAAAGACATGGTGGATAAAGTAAAGAATAGAAAATAATTTAACCATGAATGTGAAAACCTTCAGATTACTGCTTTTATGTTTTGCATTTATTGCTGTTGTCAATGCACAATCTGAAGGGATGCTATCTATAAATGGAGGACGTTATATTCCACTTTACGGAAGGGATTCAACAGTTGTCGAAGTCAAAAATTTTGAAATGGATGTGTATCCCGTAACAAATAACGACTATGTTGACTTTGTGAAAAAGTACCCAGAATGGCAAAAATCAAAAGTTTTGAAATTATTTGCCGATAACAGTTACTTGACCAATTGGAAAAATGATTTGGAACTTAAAGATTCCGAAAACCCCAATAGCCCAGTGACCTATGTGTCTTGGTTTGCTGCCAAGGCCTATTGCGAGTGCAAAGGCAAACGCTTGCCAACGGTTGACGAATGGGAATATGTGGCGATGGCCGACGAAGTCAGCACGGATGCACGCAAAAAACCATCATACAACCAACAAATTTTGTCATGGTATGAAACACCACGTTCCAATGAAAATACCATTGGGCAGAATCCGGAAAATATTTGGGGCATTCACGATTTGCATGGCTTGGTTTGGGAATGGACACTCGATTTTAATTCGGTACTCATTTCCGGCGAATCCCGTAAAGATGTCGATAAGGACAGTAGTCTATTTTGTGGAAGCGCAGCACTTGGGGCTACCGATCTCATGAATTATGCTGCATTTATGCGCTATGCCATTCGGGGAAGTTTAAAGGCGAAATATTCTATGAAAAACTTGGGATTTCGATGTGTAAAGGATATTTATAAATAAGGAGGATTTATGAAAAGTATAAAATATTTGTCCATTTTATCGTTTGTCCTTTTGGCCTTCAGTGCTTGTGATTTCAAAAAAAATTCAAAAGTGGAAATCGCTGATGCTTATCAGTGCCCCATGCATTGTGAGGACGATAAAATCTACAACAAACCAGGAAGCTGTCCCATTTGTAAAATGGATTTGCAACCAATTGGAATCACTGATCCAAAAGAATTGAATGAAAATGACATTTCAGATGAATCTATTTTCAATTTAACTTCAAATTGGAACACAGAAGAAGGTGAAGTGATTCAATTGGAAGATTTAAAGGGAAAAACCTTGGTCGTGGTCATGATTTATACGTCATGTCAAGCTGCTTGCCCAAGATTGGTTGCCGACATGCGAAATATTGAGGCTCAAATTCCTAGTGAAAGAAGAAAAAACATTCATTTTGTTTTAGTGAGTATTGACCCAGTAACCGATACACCACAACGGTTAAAAGCTTTTGCCATTGAAAATCTCATGGATGATGAACAATGGACTTTTTTGCAAGGAACTGAATCTGGTGTCAGGGAATTTGCCAACGTATTGGCTGTAAAATATAAACAAATATCACCTATGGATTTTTCACACTCCAATATTATAAGCGTATTTAATTCAAAAGGAGAATTGGTGCACCAGCAAGAAGGGTTGGGAGTTGATAATAAAGAAACGGTAGAAACCATCTTGCAACTAATGCAATAATTATTTAAAACATCTTTTAGAAATGAAGAGTAGTTGAACATTTAAGTTTCTATTTCCAAAACTCATCATCAAGCTTGTCTTCAAAAGAGTCTTGCTGATGAATTTTTTCTATCTGCATCAGTTGTTCTTCAGTTGCCGCTTTTTGGATTTCAGGAAAGAGCATACGTTCTTCAAACCGGATATGCCGTTCGAGCCCTTCTTCAATGTTGCTCAATGTGTGGGCATCCTTATCAATTTCGGTAAAAAGGTGTTTTAAGCGACTGTGATCCTCAAGTGCTATTTTAATAAGCTCGTTATTAGGGCTCAAAATAGGAAAAATGTGTTGTTCTTCCAATTCAAAATGAGGCAATAAATGGGTTTCAAAAAACCAATGGACATAAACGCCTATGCGTTGCGGTGCAATGTTTTTACTAAGCCCCGATCTGATTTTCCACGAAAGCAGGAGCCCGTGATGATGGTCCCTACTCAATGTTTGGAGGGCTTTATGTCGTTTTAGAGGTTTGTGTTGCATAATTGTTATGTTTGATAAAATTGTACAATAAAATTGCAAGCCCTAAAGGCAATAAGATACTAAAAATAAAGAGCAATAGGTAATAATTGTGGAGCATACCACTTCCATTGTAAAATTTAATACCTTGAATAAGCAGCAGCACTTCAGTCAATGCAAATCCTGTAATAAAACTAAAGATTCCAAAATATAAATCACGGGTATGGTTCACCAATGTCATTTCTAGCATGAAAGCCATCAAAAATCCTGAAATCACTCCCAACATCAGCAAATGGATAAAACCAATAACAAAATTGCGATGCATATAAACCGCTTGCGAAAATTCAGGAAAAAGGGAGCAAAGCTGAAGGCCAATTTTTAAAATCAAACACAACAGTGCAAAACTATACAGGTATATAACAAGTGTTGACTGTTGTTTTACAAGCATTGGAAATTTTGGCTTTATAAGTTTTAAGAAGAAATATAAGGAAGCCAACTGAAGGAGAACACCAAAACCGTTGGCATAAACCAAAAGTTTATGAGGTGCAAACCATTGGAATGGTAAAGCTAATGTTAGTAGGATTGAACTTATTAAGAGCTTAAAAAACAACCTGAATTGTTTAGAGTCTTCCATCTGTAACAAATGAAAAAATATGGCGATTACTACCAATAAAAACCAGCCATTAAATTGAAAATGCAAAAAAAACTGAATGGCAATTTGATAGAATGCCGATGCTTGCCCAAGCATGGACACAGCTGGCCCCAAACACCATACCCCGAGAGTGGATAGCAACATAAATAGGAGGGAAGCACGGAGTAGGCGGCTTGTGACCAACGACTGGGTTTCGTGATGTTTCCAAATGAGATGAACAAAATAATAACTGCATAAAATATGCAAGGTTGAAAACGATATGGAGATTGCAGCATAACCCTGAATTGGAAAACTGACCATCATGCCAACAACCGCCATTTGGGTTATCCAAAACAGTCTATTGTAAATAGGTTTTTTGTTAGGGACAAAATAATGAACAATGAGAACGAAAAGCATTAAATACACCCAACCCAGCATGGCAACATGCGAATGTGCATGGGTCAAAAATCGATAATTGATACCAATGTCGCCAAGAAAAGAAAACCGCAATGCCAATCCCATCAGGGCAGCAACAAAAAAGTTTATGAGACAAACTACGATAAGTTTTTTGGACATCTTTTTGAATCTAGCTCGAAGGTAAGGATTTTAACAAAAAATCCCAGAATGTTTTTGTGGTTGGCATCCTGGGAATTTTCAGCTATTAATAAAAAAGTAAGATTATCTCGCAAATCGTTGTTCAAGTTTTACAGCTTCAGGGAACAGAATATTGTTCTCCAAATGAATGTGAAGGTGCAAATCTTTTTCGAATTCGTCCAACATGGCATAGGTTACTTTATAAGTATTGCAACCATCTTCGGGTGCTGTATACTTGTTGGTCAGCTTCGCAATTTGTCTAAAACGTTCGCCTTCATTGTCATGCTCCTGCATCATCATGGCAATTGGGTTGTTTATCGTTCCAAATTGAGGGGCTTCAATGGTTTGTAAATTAAGGGTTGCCTTTACCATTTTTTTGATGAAGGGAAAGAGCATGAGTTCCTCTTTTTTCATGTGTGAGGCAAGTTCGCCTGCACAGCCTTTAAACAGCATGTTGATTTGGAACAATTCGGGATGGCGCTCACCATGAACTTTGCATAATTTATCCAAAAACTGAAGCAATACCGGAATTTTTTCTTCAACATACCTATGGTGTTTCTTTTCAATATAATCTACCAATAAATCCAATGGCCAAGATTTGTAATCGATGGCTTGATCGGATTTTTGAAGCCCAACTTCAAAAAGTTTTCCTAGTAGTTCATTGGTGTCGATGTTGTTTTTCTCGCAAACTTCTTCAATGGTTCGGTCGCCTTTGCAGCAAAAATCGATACCATAGTTACTGAAAATAGCTGCGGTTCTAAAATCCTCGGCCACAAATTGACCGATTTGTTTTTTTGTTTCTTTTTGTAATGTTTCCATGTTTAGCATTATTTCAGATAAAAATATCCTATTTATATTCAAATTTTTTAAACTTTTAAAAATGAAGCTCCAGACTTAATATTCAATGCCAGTTCTTCAAGATTGGTGTTTTCCAACATGTATTTGAGGTTATCGCGAATGGCCTTAAACTTATCGTGAACAGGACATGGATGATTTTCATCACATATTTCCAGACCAAGGCCACAACCATTATAAATGTTGTCACCATCAATGGCATTTACGATTTGTGAAAGCTTGATGTTTGCTATGTCATTTTTTTCAATTCCAAAACCACCATGTGCCCCTTTAAAAGACTTAATGATATGATGCCTCACCAAATCCTGTAAGATCTTTGCTGTGAACGCTTGGGGAGAATTGATTTCTTCGGCGATTTCCTTTGGACTTACCAGTTTGTTTTTATAGGAGTTTGTCGCTATAAAAATAGAGGCCTTGATACCGTATTGACACGCTTTTGAAAACATATTGCTGTATAATTATGATACAAATATAAGATTATTTTTTAATTCGGACAAAAATATCCTAATTAATTTTTGTTTGAACATATCTTTTTTTGTTTTCTGCTTTTAAACACTCCAAAAGGAGGGAGAGTTTTTCAATGGTTACATGGCTCATCACAACTATTTTGTACCAATTTGGTGCATGATGGTTGTCAGGAACCAAACCAAATTTTGCGGCTGTCTTTTTACTTATGGAATTACTTTTTATGGCAATGATATTGGTGGAAGGGAATCTAAAAAAATCGAGGTTCAGATCGCTCAAATGTTCACAAAACCATGTGGCCCGCTTTTGCAGGATATAAATTTTTTCAAACCAACCAAAGGGTCCATGTTTCATTAAAATCATCCAAACGGCAATGGCATTGGCACCTGATCGGCTTCCAATTAAAGTGGAATCTTGCCCTTTTATGTAGCTAGCTTCTTTGGTGCTAACATACTTCATAAATCCTTTTTTAATAATAAAAATCCCTGTTCCATAAGGAGCCTGGGCCATTTTATGGGCATCCAAAGTAATTGAGGTGACATGCTCATTCTGAAAATTCAAAATGCAATCTTCATTGGCAAAAGGATAATAAAACCCTCCAAAAGCGCCATCGACATGCACCTTGAATTTTATGCTACTGGCTTTTAAACATTCAACATAAAGATCGATATCATCAACACTTCCAAACATGGTGGTCATCATATTGGCAACGACAATAAAATATCTTTTGCCTTGTGCTTTGGCTTTATTTATTTGTGAAGTAATACGCTCTTTCGACAAAAATCTTTCTTCATCATCAACGGAGACTTTATGAATGGAAACAGAAAGCAAATTGCTGGCCTTATCAAATGAATAATGGCTGTCTTCACTACAAAGGATGGCTATTTCATCCAATTTGGCATTGAATTCGTTTATGAAATAATTTCTATAGATCCAAACAGCTTGGATATTGGCTTCGGTACCTCCTGAGGCCACATAACCGTCATGGTTATTGGGTTGCCCTTTTAAAATATCAACGGCGCATAATTCAATAAGTTCCTTTTCTATCTTCTGTGTTCCAGAAAAAAAACCTTCAGAAACACCCAAAGTGTGGCACCCAATATGATTGGGATTTTTTACCATTGAAGTCATAAATGGAGCTTCCTTAAGAAAGGTTTCGTCCTGGGAAAATACGTCCTCATCCAAATAGGTAGCAGGAATTCCCAATATATTTTGGGTGTTGTAATTTAGATTGTTATCAAGTGCCGTAAAAACGTACGTTTTGATCTCTTCTTGTGATTTCTTTTTCCAAATCTTCATGAGTTCATTCAATTAAATGGTTACATTCATACCTTCATTCTAGAGACAATCCATTGCTCCCGAAACCATGTCGACCATTGGAGACGGTGATATGTATGGAATTCCCAATCCCAAACCCCGTAAAACAAATAACACACCAATAAGCACTACAAACACCGGGATTGCTTTTTGGATGTTCTGTTTTACTTTGGTGTTTAAAAATTTGCCCAGATAAATGGCTGAGGTCATAAGCGGAATGGTTCCCAAACCAAATAAGACCATATAAGCACTACCCATTAAAGCTTGTTCAGTTGCCAACGATGCAAAAACCGCCATATATACCAAACCACAGGGCAAAAATCCATTTAAGAAACCAATGGTCAAAAAGGTGTCGGCAGTTTTCTTCTTTAAAGATTTTCCCAAAGCCGATTTTACTTTAGATATAATGCGATAAATCGGTTGAAACGGTTTGAATTTGTTGATCAATTGTGTTGGAACCAACACTGCGACAATCATTAAAATTCCAATGGCGATTGAAAGTTGTTGCTGTAATCCGAAAATATACAGACTCTTGCCAATGAGGCCAAAAAACAGACCAATAAGGCCATACGCAAGCAATCGTCCAAAATGATAGGTAAAAATTTGGGTCATTTTTCTAATGGAATTGCTTCTGTCAACTGGCAATAAAAAGGCGATTGGCCCGCACATGCCTACACAATGAAAGCTTCCCAATAAACCCAATATGAACGCGGTCCAAAGCATTTAATACACAATTTCCTTTTTATATAAATATGATTTTCCGTTAAATTGCCAATCCACTTTAATGTTCCAACGACCATCCAATAAACGTTTGTCAGGTATGAGCAAATTATGGTCAGACAGTGAAATTGGCACTTCAAAGTCTGATTGTTTATTGGATGGTCTATATAGGAACACTTTTCCTGAAATGCCATTGGTCATAATATCTTCAGGAAACGCTATTAATAAACCATTTTCGGTTTTTTTGATGTTAATGTTTTCTAATAGGTTTTTGGCATTCAATTCTTTATTGATATCGTTTTGAAACTCCAATTCCAATTTATAATAGTCTTCATTAACCAGGTCATGGTCGTACTTCTTGTCCGTATTGACTTTGATTACAAAATATAGGATAAAGCACATAAAGCCTATAAATGCCAGTACTATTCCTGTTCCCCAATTAATTTTCATCTTTTTAGTTCCCACGCCTGCCTGTCGGCAGACAGGAAAGTGGGAATCTCTTTTTTAAGTTAAACTTTATTTTTCAAACCTGGCAGGCCTCTACTATTTATAACTTCTTGGCCCTAAAAAATTCACCGTGGTGGTTTCAATCAATTGGTCATGACTGTACACTTCTATCATCAGTTTATTTTTATCGCCAGTTAAATCTTTTTTATCAATTTCAATAAACAAGGTACCTTCTGCCAAACCCTGTGCCGGCACT
>DASWKU010000318.1:0-62501 GCA_036396455.1 Flavobacteriaceae bacterium | reverse complement strand
TTGCAACTTTAAGTACTTATAACTTTAGGCACTTGCAACTTAAATATCGTGTTCTTTTTGCCACTAATACACGAATGTTTTATTTTTAAATTCCAAATAATAAATTCCAAATTCCAGCCTTTTGGATCCCAAAATATCGTTTCACCATGCTCAATTCCATTTTTATCTTTTAACTTTTATCATTGCAACTTTAAGTACTTATAACTTTAGGCACTTATAACTTCAAATGGTTTCACTTAAAATTTCAAGTGGATTGTCTTCTGCACCTTCCTGTTCTTTTAGTTCTTCACGTTTGGCACTCACACTCAATATAATTCCTATAGCCAAACAGGTCATCCAAATGGATGTTCCTCCACTACTGATCAATGGCAGGGTTTGTCCTGTTACCGGAAACAATTCTACCGCAACGGCCATATTTATCAATGCCTGAAATACGATGGGCAACCCAACACCAAGCACTAAAAGCTTACCGAAAATGGTATCCGATTTTTGAGAGACAATGATGATCCTAAACAGCAGCCAAGAATACAATAACAATAGAGATAGTCCACCTATCAATCCATATTCTTCAATGATTATTGCAAAAATGAAATCGGATGAGGATTGCGGCAAAAAATTCTTTTGTATACTTTTTCCCGGTCCCAAACCACTGATGCCACCTGATGCAATGGCAATTTTGGCTTTCTCTATTTGATAGTCTGCTTCGGTATCTTCTCCATTTGCAAAATTTTCAATTCTGCTCATCCAAGTATCTATCCTATTGGGCATAATTTCAGGAAATGCTTTTGCAACCAAAACAAATAAGGCCAAGGCTACAATTCCCATTCCCATAATAACACCTAAATATTTAATAGGATAACCCCCAATGAATACCAAAATGGTTATCAACACAAATAAAATCGCAGCTGTAGAAAAATTTGCAGGTAGGATTAAAATCAGTACAAGAAAAACTGGCACCCAAAGTGGCAAAATTGATTCTTTAAAGGAAATTTCTTTGTCTTTTATTTTGGATAGATATCGAGCCACATAAACCATTAAAACCACCCCCGCCAATGTCGATGTTTGAAATGACATACCAACAATGGGTATTTGAATCCATCGGCTTGCGTTTGACCCTTCAATAGTCGTACCTTGGAACATGGTCACTACAAGTAACACAAGCACAATGGGCATCATCACCATAGACAGCCCTCTAAAATATCGGTATGGAATGCGATGAACGCCATACATTATGACAAACCCCAAAATCAAGTGCATGAAGTGTTTAACAAAAAACGAAAAAGTACTTCCTATTCCTCCCACATAAGCCAAATTACTTGCTGCACTATAAACTGGAAGAAATGAGAAAATGGCCAATAATGCGACAATGGCCCAGATTAACCGATCTCCTTTTATATTATTGAATAGTGTCCCCATTCCTATCTGTCTTTCGGACATCTTCCCAAAGGAAGAATTATTATACTTTAAATTATTATTTGGCTCCCATCAGTTTCTTCCCTTCCTGTCCGTCGTCCGGCAGGCGGATGGGAAGGATAAGATGGAATTATAAATTTCTGACTGCATCTTTAAACTGACGTCCTCTGTCTTCATAATTTTCAAACAGATCAAAACTTTTACAGGCCGGTGATAACAGTACATTATCTCCTGCTTCAGCAATTTTGTAAGCTATTTTAACAGCTTCACTCATAAATTGTGTTTCAACAATAATATCGACCATATTTCCAAAAGCGTTGAACAACTTTTCATTATCAACGCCCAAACAGATGATGGCCTTTACTTTTTCGTTTACAAAAGGGAACAACTCTTTATAGTTATTGCCTTTATCAATGCCACCAACAATCCAAACCGTTGGCGCATCCATACTTTCCAATGCGTAATACGTTGCATTGACGTTTGTGGCTTTGGAGTCGTTGATGTATTGCACTTTGTTTATTTTCAATACGTATTCGAGCCTATGCTCTACACCTTGAAAGTTTTCAAGACTTTCGCGTATGGTCTGTTTTCTAATTTTTAGCAAATGGGCTACGGTTGACGCAGCCATTGCGTTCTTAATATTGTGGTTTCCTTCTAATGTTAGATTTGCTGTTGGCATAATTATTTGGTTGTTGTCTATAGTTATTTTTATATTTTCTTTATCTAAATACGCTCCATTTTCAATGTTTTTTTTTAATGAAAACGGCAATACCGTGGATTGGACTGGATGGGTTTTTAACCAATTGGTGATGACTTCATCATCGGCGTCATAAATCAAGTAATCTTCTTGAGTTTGATTTAATGCAATGCGAAATTTTGAAGCGATATAATTTTCAAATTTGTAATCATATCTGTCCAAATGGTCTGGCGTAATGTTTGTGATTATGGCAATGTGCGGTTTAAAATTTACGATATCATCCAATTGAAAACTGCTTATTTCCAACACATAATTTGGATGATCTTTTTCCAAAATTTGTTTCGCAAAACTATCCCCGATATTTCCCGCAAGACCGACTTCCAATTCCTGTTTAAGAATATGGTGTGTCAACGATGCCGTTGTTGTTTTACCGTTACTACCAGTGATTCCAATTAAAGTTGCCTTTGTAAAACCCGAAGCAAATTCTATTTCAGAAACTATTGGAATTCCTTGTTCCCTGATGTTCTTCACCAAAGGCACCTTATCAGGAATACCAGGACTTTTCATCACAAGGTCAGCATTCAAAATTTTTGATTCGGTATGCTTTTCCTCTTCCCATTCAATCCCATGATGTATAAGAACGTCTTTATATTTTGGTTTGATTGTTCCATTATCTGAAACAAATACTTGATATCCTTTTGCTTTTCCCAAAAGCGCTGTTCCAATTCCACTTTCTCCTCCTCCCAATATGACTAATCTTTGTTTTGCCACGAATTCACTGATCTTTAATCTCTTTTAAATTCTATTTAATCACTTTTCTCACTCTATTGTCTTTCATCTATTTTCTGTTTTCTTCAATCACATATTAAATCATTGAATTCCTGCTTTCGCAGGAAGTTGTTATCTAATTTTCAAGGTCACTATCGATAAAATCGCCAACAAAATGCCAATAATCCAAAAGCGTGTTACGATTTTACTTTCATGATATCCTGATTTTTGATAATGATGGTGCAAAGGGGACATTTTAAAAATGCGCCTTCCTTCACCATATTTTTTCTTGGTATATTTAAAATAGCTTACCTGCATGACCACCGATAAATTTTCCGCCAAAAAAATACCGCACAGCAATGGAATCAACCATTCCTTTCGCACAGCAACGGCTATTACTGCAATGATTCCGCCTATGGTCAAACTACCTGTATCCCCCATAAATACCTGTGCGGGGTACGTGTTGTACCACAAAAATCCTATCAATGCCCCAACAAATGCCCCAATATAAATGGTGATTTCCTCAACTCTTGGGATGTACATGATGTTGAGGTAATCAGAAAAAATGATGTTACCCGAAACCCAAGCAAAAATCCCCAAAGTGAGCACAATGATTGCCGATGTTCCTGCAGCGAGACCATCAATGCCATCGGTGAGATTGGCACCATTGGAAACTGCTGTGATGATGAAAATGACAATTGGAATAAATAGCAACCAAGCATAGGCTTTCCATTCAGGGTTTATCCAGGTTACCAAATCGGAATAATCGAATTCATTTCCTTTGACAAATGGAATTGTGGTTTTTGTTGAGCGTTCTTCTTCTTCAAAAAGTTTTGAGGGCGAAATATTTGGATCAGCGATCAAAAGTTGTTGCTGTTCAGCGATAGGTAATTTTTCTTTAATGGTGACATCGGGATGAAAGAAAAGCGTTGTCCCGACAATAATTCCAAGTCCAACCTGACCCAATACTTTAAACCTTCCTTTTAAGCCTTCCTTATCTTTTTTAAATTTCTTAATGTAATCATCAATAAACCCAATGGTTCCCATCCAAAGGGTTGTAACAATTAGCAATATGATATATATGTTCTCAAGTTTGGCAACCAAAATCACAGGGATTAAGGTCGCAAGGATAATGATGATTCCACCCATGGTTGGAGTACCAGCCTTTTCAACTTGACCTTCCAAACCAAGGTCCCTTATGCTTTCACCAACTTGTTGTCTTTGTAAAAATCTAATGATGCGTTTTCCATAAATAGTGGAGATCAAAAGCGATAAAATAATAGCGACAGCTGCCCTAAATGATATGTATCCAAAGAGGGATGCTCCCGGGAATTGGAATTGTTTTTCTAAATATTCAAATAGGTAATACAGCATTGTTTATTGTTTGTTGTTCGTTGTTTAAACAAAACTTAATTCTTAATTCTTAATTCTTAATTCTTTTAATTATTTCTGTAATTGCTTTAAAAATTCCTGTACAATTTTATAATCATCAAAATCTGATCGCAGTCCCTTAATTTCCTGATAGGTTTCATGACCTTTTCCGGCGATTAAAATGATATCATTGGGTTGTGCCATTTGGCAAGCCGTTTTAATGGCCTGCTTTCTATCGACTATTGAAATTGTTTTTTTAAAATTTTGGGGTTCGACGCCTTTTTCAATATCTTCAATTATGGCTTCCGGAACTTCGCTTCTAGGGTTATCACTTGTAAAAATGACTTTGGTGCTCAAGGCCGAAGCAATGTGCCCCATTTTTGGTCGCTTGGTTTTATCTCTATCACCGCCACAACCTACAACAGTGATCAGTTCTTCGTTATTCGTTCGAATGCTATTAATGGTTTCCAGCACATTTTTCAAGGCATCGGGCGTGTGGGCATAATCAACAATAGCAGTTATGTTTTCATCAGAAACTAAATACTGAAAACGGCCTGCAACACTTTCGAGTCCACTAATGAGCCTTAGGCTTTCGACTTTTTCAAGACCTAACAATTCAGCAGTGGCATAGATTGCCAACACATTGTAGGCATTGAAACTTCCTATCAGTCTTGTCCATACTTCACTTTCGTTGATTTTTAACAATAAGCCACCAAACTGATTTTCCAAAATTTGAGCTTTATAATCGGCATAGGTTTTTAGGGCATAGGTAACCTTTCTGGCCTTTGTGTTTTGAAGCATGACCAACCCATTTTTGTCGTCAATGTTCACTAGGGCAAATGCTTGTTTTGAAAGGTTGTCAAAAAAAGATTTTTTCACATCCCGATATTCGGCAAACGTATCGTGATAATCTAAATGGTCATGGGTCAAATTGGTAAAGATGCCACCTTCAAATTGCAAGCCTTCTGTTCTGTTTTGATGAATACCGTGTGAGCTAACTTCCATAAAACAAAATTCAACACCTTCAAGATTCATTTCATTCAAATATCGGTTGATGGTCAATGAATCTGGAGTGGTATGGGTTGCTTCATATGCTTTGTTATTGACCATAATTTTAACGGTAGACAAAAGGCCAACTTTGAAACCTGCTTTTTTGAAAAGTTGATATAATAAAGTAGCCACCGTTGTTTTTCCATTTGTACCGGTTACACCAATAAGTTTTAAATTTTCAGAAGGGTTTTGATAATAATTTGAAGCCATGAACGCCAATGCCCTACCGGCATTGTCAACTTCTATATAAGTAATATCATCAATTAAATTTGACGGCAGTATTTCGCAGACTATTGCAGTTGCACCGTTTTCAATGGCCTTTTCAATATAATTATGGCCATCTACAGCAGTTCCCTTAACGGCAACAAATACATCGTTGTTGGTCACTTTTCGAGAATCAAACGCTATGGCATTAACCTTAATACCAGTATTGCCGACCACAACATTGATGGTTGTTTTATACAATATGTCTTTTAATTGCACCATTAGATATTTAAAACAACGGTTTGATTTTTACTGACTTTTTCTCCTTTATCAATAGATTGGCCTTTAACCTTACCACTGCCATCTACTTTAACTTTTAAACCCATATTTTCCAATAATGGTATGGCATCCATTGTGGTCATACCAACAACACTGGGCATAATGGTTTTATAGGTTTGTGCCACATTATAATAGGCTTCAAAATCTTCATCAACTATTGAATTCTTGAATTCAAGTGTCTCAATCACATCAATTAAAGGCGTATCGGTAAATATTTTTTGTGCTATTTTTTTAAACACGGGTCCCGATACGTCGGCACCGTAATAGCCTTTTTTGATACTTGGTTTGTGAATGACCACAATACAAGAGTATTTTGCATTATCGGCAGGAAAATAGCCTACGAAAGAAGAAATATAGCGTTTGTTATCATTCCAATCAGGCATCCAATATTCCGTTTGAGCCGTACCTGTTTTTCCCGCCATTGAAAAGTTTTCGGAGTAAAGAGATTTGGCTGTTCCTCGAATGACAACATTCTTTAAAATTTCTTGAAGTTCATGCAATGTTTTATCAGAGAATAGTTTCTTATCTATCACTACTTTATCAAATTTTTCTATGGGTTTGTCGAACTCTCTGACTTCTCTGATAAACCTTGGCAAAATCATTTCTCCGTCATTAGCAATGGCATTATAAAACGTCAAAGTCTGCAACGGAGTCAAACTTAGGTTATAGCCATAAGCCATGGAAGGCAATGCATTTTTACTCCACTTTTTACTGCCTGGTCCTGGGATTTCTGGCTTTCCTTCACCAATTATAGGGATTCCCAAAGGCTCATTTAAATGCCAACTTTTAATTCTATCAATAAATCTTTTCGGTTGCTTGGAATAGTGCTCATCAATCAAGGTTGCTAAACCAATATTAGACGAAACTTCCAATGCCTTAGCAGCCGAAATTTTACCGTGACCATGGGTGTCGTAGATTCCTTTTCCATAAAATTGTTTGTAACCCTGTTTGGTATCCACAATTGTTGAAGTGTCGATCTCCTTGTCTTCCAACGCCACTGCAAGAGCTACGGTCTTAAATGTAGAACCAGGCTCATGACTTTCTCCAACCGCATAATTCAGACGTTCATAATAAAAACCTTTACTGTTACGCCCAAGGTTTGAAATGGCTTTTACTTCACCTGTTTTAGTTTCCATGACTACCACACAACCATGTTCTGCTTCGTAGTATTCCAACTGGACAAGTAATGCATGATGCGCTATATCCTGAATATTGACATCTATAGTGGTGTAGACATCATAACCGTCTTTAGGTTCAACTTCATTATAATCGGTGATGGGTTTCCATTGTCCCTGACCTATTTTCTGTTTCCATCTGTGACCATCTGTTCCTCTTAAATACTTCACTCCAAAAGCACCATCAATCCCAGCCCTGGTTACATTGCCATCCTCATCAAAACGTTCATAGCCAATGGAGCGTTGTGCAATTTCGCCCATTGGATGCTCTCGCTTTGTAGTTTGCTCCACAATCAAACCGCCTTTAAAGGCGCCAAGATTAAGGAGCGGAAAATTTCTCACCCGGATGTAATCTGAATATCCAATATTCCGTGCCAACAAAAAATATCTGTTCTTGTTTGCCCTGGCTTTTCGAATCTCATTTTGATAAAAACTGGAAGGTTTTCCAGAAAATTTGGACAAGGAATCTGATAACGGTTTTAAGTATTTCTCAAATGTATTGGCCGAAGGTGTTATGGCATCCAGCCTAATATCGTATTTTGGAATTGAAGTGGCCAACAAGCTCCCGTCTGATGCATAAACATTGCCCCTGTTTGCAGGTATGACCACATTTTTGATGGTTCGTTTTTCAGCTAAATCCCTATATTGATCTCCTTGGACAAACTGAATGGTAAACAATTTGAAAATTACGGCAATCATAAATAGGAACATGCATCCAGCAATAAAATACAATCTGTTCAATATGTTTTTTTCAGTTACTGCCACTATTAATCTTGGGATTTTATTCTAATTTTTTTTGGTGGGACTGTAGAGGGCGTAAGCTCTTTTACAGCCATTTTTTTAATGATTGAAGATTCCATTTTAAGTCTCATCAATTTTGAGCGGCCTTCAACAAAAGCTGAACGCCATTCTTTTACTTCATTATTCAATTGTGCAATTTCATGTACTTTTTTGTCAGCACTGTGGGAACTTGCTATCATAACAATAGCCAAAGCTGAAATAAAAATGATAACTCTCCAGTTTTTAAAAGAATCGTCACTTATTAAAAATTTGCCTTTTAAAATGTCATAAACACTTTTCTTCATATTTTTTCAGCAATGCGAAGTTTTGCACTTCTAGCCCTATTATTTAGTTTTATTTCCTGCTCTGATGGCACAATTAGGTTTCCTATTTTTTTAAAAGGCACTTTATAATTTCCAAATACATCACGTTCCGGTTCACCTTCAAACAATCCATTTCTTATAAATCGCTTTACCAATCTATCTTCCAACGAGTGATAGGATATAAAACTTAATCTGCCTCCCACTTTCAATATCTCGGGTGTTTGCAAAAGCAATTCTTTTAATGCTTCCATTTCCTGGTTCACCTCAATGCGAACAGCCTGATAGATTTGGGCCAATATTTTATTTTCCTTTTTATGTTTCAAAAATCGTTTCAGTACAAATTTTAACTGTTCACTTGTTTTTATTTGAGATTTTGAACGTTCTTCAACAATAACCCTTGCCATTGCCGGTGCTTGTCTCAACTCACCATATTGCCAAAATACTTGACGCAAATGTTCTTCTTCATATTCATTAATAACATTAAAAGCAGACCGTGCACTATTTTGGTTCATTCTCATATCCAAATCAGCATCCAATCGTGTTGAAAATCCACGCTCTGCAACATCAAACTGATGGGACGAAACCCCAAAATCAGCAAGAATTCCATCAACTTCCTTTACGCCATAAAATCTTAAAAAGCGTTTAACAAATTTGAAATTCTCATTGATCAGTGTAAACCGACTATCTTCAATAGTATTTAAAAGAGCGTCTTTATCCTGGTCAAATGCAAATAATCTACCTTTTGGTCCAAGTTGTTTCAAAATTTCCCTGCTATGCCCTCCACCACCAAACGTGACATCCACATAAATTCCGTCTTGTTTGATATTTAAACCCTCAACCGTTTCTTTTAATAAAACTGGATTATGATATTCCATCGTTATCATCTTGACCCATAACTTCTTCAGCTAAATCTGAAAAGTCACCTGTGGCATCGTCAATAGCTTGTTCATATTTATCTTTGTCCCAAATCTCAATAATATTTATGGCTGAAGACACCACTGTATCTTTGCTAATTCCTGAAAAAACAATTAGATCTTTAGGAATTAAAAGGCGTCCAGTATTATCTACCTCAATCATCTTTACTCCAGCTGTGAAACGACGTATAAAGTCATTATTCTTCTTTTTAAAGCGATTTAGAGAATTCACTTTTTGCATGAGGGTTTCCCACTCGGCCATTGGATAGAGTTCCAGACAAGGCTGAAACACAGCGCGTTTCAATACAAATCCATTTTGAAGCACAGGAGACAGTTGCTTTTTGATGGCACCAGGAAGCATCAGCCTACCTTTGGCATCCACCTTACATTCATATGTTCCTATTAATGTTTTCAATTGGTTAGTTTATGTGGGAAACGATTATGATTCAAATATATTGAAAAAATTACCACTTTTTACCACAAAATACCACATTTGTTAATAAATTCTATATTTTTCAGGTTTTTTTCGTTGAAATGCAGAAAGCTTTCCTTTTCAATTTACTTAAAATCAATCCATTAAAATTTGTAGAATTAACTGTTCATTGCCATACCCAAACTGTTAGCAAAGTATTTTACCAACATCAATTAAAATGAGAACAAATTAGAAATGAAATACCTATATTTGTTTTTAACACTCCATTGTTAGTGATCTATGAAACACCTTTTAAAAAAAGAAAAAAATTACAGTTATATTGAAATGGGAGAAGGGACCCCAATAATAATCTTACATGGATTAATGGGTGGTTTAAGCAATTTTGATGGGGTTGCAAATTTTTTTGGTGCAAAAGGATATAAAGTCATTATTCCAGAATTGCCTATTTATACCATGTCATTGATTAAGACCAATGTTAAAAGTTTTGCTAAATACCTCTACGATTTTATAGAATTTAAAGGCTACAAAAATGTGATTTTGTTGGGCAATTCATTAGGGGGGCATATAGGTTTATATCACACAAAATTATATCCAAAAAAAATTAAAGCCCTGGTGATCACTGGGAGTTCAGGATTATATGAAAGTGCCATGGGTGGAGGTTATACCAAACGCGGCGATTATGAGGTCATCAAGAAAAAAGCCCAAGAGGTTTTTTATGACCCTGCCATCGCGACAAAAGAAATAGTGGACGAAGTTTTTGAAACGGTAAATGACCGAAATAAGCTTGTAAAGACGTTGGCCATTGCCAAAAGTGCCATTAGGCATAATATGTCCAAAGACTTGCCAAAAATAAAAACACCTACCTGCATTATCTGGGGCAAAAATGACACCGTAACTCCACCGGAGGTGGCTGAAGAGTTTAATCAATTATTACCGGACTCCGATTTGTTTTGGATCGATAAATGTGGCCATGCGGCCATGATGGAACATCCAGAGGAGTTTAATTCCATTCTTTACAAGTGGCTTAGTGATAGAAATTTTTAGACCTTCCAATTACAATGTTGATTAAAACTGCCGAATTTATAATGAGCAATTCTGATGTGGCCAAATGCCCTAAAGATTTGCTGCCCGAATATGCATTTATTGGGCGTAGTAATGTAGGCAAATCTTCGTTGATCAACATGTTGACCGGTCGTCATAATTTAGCCAAAACTTCTGGGAAACCTGGAAAAACACAACTCATCAATCATTTCAGTATTAACAAAAATTGGTTTTTGGTCGATCTACCGGGTTATGGCTATGCAAAAGTGTCCAAGACCACAAAGAAGAAATTTCAAAAATTCATTACCGATTATTTTGAAAACCGACAACAATTGGTCTCGGCTTTTGTTCTTGTTGATATTAGACACGAACCACAAAACATTGACTTGGAGTTTATGGAATATCTGGGCATTAACCAAATTCCATTCTGTATTGTGTTTACCAAAGCCGATAAGCTGAAGCCAAAAGCCATTGAAAATCATGTTGAAGATTATTCCAAAGAGCTCTTGGAAACTTGGGAAGAGCTTCCACAATATTTTGTGACCTCATCAACAAAATCCCTTGGAAGAGATGAAATTCTGCAATTTATTGAGGATACAAATCAGGAGATCAATGCGCTTCGAAAATAAATATTTTATCGTTAAACTCTTTTTGATTTTTATAAAAAGCTTTTTTGTAAGAATCTTTTTATTATATTTATAATCAATTCTCCCTAAAGAATTTTTTAATAGCCAATAACTCAATTTGGTTAACTTAATCAACCCTTGTAAAGCAAGACTTTTTTATGCTATTTTAAATTATGAAACAAACCTATAAACCTGAGTTAGATTCTTAAAACAGACAAATTTGATTGGAATTTACAGTTTGGTATTTGATTGAAGATTTTAATGGCCTCAATTAACAACATAAAAAGAGCCTAGCATAAACTAGGGTCCTAAACAATATTCCTTTCACGAAGGACAGATACAAACAGTGAACGTCAATAAATGTTCACAGCAAATATAATTTATAGATATTTAATCATAAATATTTGCTAAATTTAAAAGGAGCTAAAACACTTAACAAGGAAAAAGAATAAATATAAAACAATGAAAACAAATAATATTTTATTATGTGTTTTACTGAATACTACAATTCTTTTTTCCCAAAATAACAAAAGTGGTATTGAGCGCTCGGTGGTCTTAAAAAACATTTTTGATAATTTAGAGCAAGAAAAATTCTTTTTGCACACTAACAAGACTACCTATTTTACAGGTGAAAAAATATGGTGGAAAGCCTATATTGTTAGCGACTTTAATAACAAACCTTCAACAAATACAACTAACCTTTATATTAATTTTTATGATAATAATAAATCATTGATAACTCACCAGTTATTTTATTGTGATAATGGCAAAGCCTTTGGAGAAATTTCATTACCTGACCATTTAAAAACTGGTCGTTATTATTTAAGCTTAGATACACAATGGAATAAAAATTTTGATTATAAATATGTAGCTCTAATAGACATTGTAAATACAAAAACAGACAAAGAAGAGGAACCTTTAGATAATCACATTTCTAACCAATCTGATGGTAAGGAATTAGAAATGGAATTTCATCCAGAAAGTGGTGCCTTATTAGAAAGGATTGATAACATGGTTTTTTTTACTGTTAAAAAAGGGGACGCTTATTTAGCAAATGTAAAAGGCAATGTAGTTATTGATGCCACTGGAGAAGAAATAACTAAACTAGAAAGCAACATTTATGGTTACGGCATGTTTAAATTGCCCTATAAAACAGATCATTCCTATACCGCAAAAATTAACTTTAACAATAGAGTATATGCTTTTAAAATAAAACAAGAGAGGCATTTAGGCATTATAATTCAAAAGATTGAATCCAAAAGCAATGACATCCAAAAGTTTTCTATAAAAATAAGTAAAGAGATAGCTAAGTCTTATCATAAAAGAGAGATGTTTGCAACTATCTATAAAAATAATAAGTTGCTATTTGTTGTTCCTTTTCAAATTAATGAACAATATCTAAGCTATAGTTTAAAAATTTTGGACGAAAACCTATCGAGTGGAGTAAATACCATAGCATTATTTAACGATACTAATGAGTTGATTGCAGAACGCCCTTTTTTCATTAAACCAAATCTGATTGATATTGAAGTGATCCAAAATGAAGCGACAAAAGACTCTTTAACATTAGATTTTAGATTAAAAGATACAATATCATCTAATTTAAGTATTTCGGTATTACCCCAGCATACAAAATTAAACAATAACCCGACTACCATATTATCGGAGTTCTTGGTCAATCCCTATATTACTTCCACATTACAGTCAAATTTGTTTTTTAACAATAATCTTAGCGATTTAGAGAAAGACATTTTCCTACAAGTACATGCAAAAAAAAGAGCTAAAAATGGTTCCAATTCGTCTAAATTAGACCCGTTTTTTAAAAAAGAGTACGGATTGACAATTAAGGGAACTATTAATACATCAATAAAGGATTTACAAAATCACAAGGTTTTACTGTCTTCTACTGAAAATAAAATATTATTACTTGCCCCTGTTGGACCAAATAAGTCTTTTGAATTTAATCAACTAAGTTTAAAGGAGAAGACGAACTACAAATTAGCCCTTTTAGATAAAAAAGGTAAAATAGTTAAAGCAAGTTTTTATATATATGACTTGGATAAATATAAGGTAGACTCATTATTGGTTTATTCCCAACCGGTATTTAAAACTATTGAAAATCAAGAACCTATAAAATTAAACACCGATGATTATATACTTCCTAAAGACCAATCTATTGAGAGACTGGATGAAGTAACAGTTTATGGTAAAAAACGAAAAGATGAATTAATAGAAGAAGCATACCCAAACGATCCAAAAGAATTAGGTAATGGGTTTATACAGAGCATAACGATTAATGATGCAGATAGAATGAACTATTCAATACTTGAATTTCTTGACAATCATCCAGGGATATCTGCTTCTGAATATGGCATTACGGCAAGTGTTATATTCATGAGGGCAAAGTATAGTACTTTTAATGGCAATAAGGAAGCCTTAATTTTATTTAATGGTGTGCCTATAGAAACCAATGTTTTGGTGGGAATGCGATTAACAGATGTAAAATCAATAAAAATAAACGTCAGTGGTGCTGGATATGGATTACGCGGGAGTGCAGGTGTTGTTTCTATAGAATTAAAAAATAGAAACGAACCATATAAAACAGTTCCAAATGATAATTATTATTTAAGTGAAACAGACTTTGGTTTTACGCCTTCAAAAATAAATTTTGAAGCTTCTCCTTTAATATTTAATTCAATATTATCACGTTCATATTTTGAAACGTTGGATTGGATTCCAAATTTGGACTTGCAGCCCAATACATCTCATACTCTTCAAGTATATAGAGGTGTCCATCAAAACATTAAGCTGTTTATCAATGGTATGAATGATGAAGGAGAATTAATTTATAAAGTAATGGAGATATCTATAAAAGACAAATTTTAGCAACCATATTATTAAAATAAAAATAGGGCAAAACGTGAACATAAAACTGGAAAATTATCCTGATACTGGGTATGGAATATTAACCAGAAAAATATTAAATATATTCCTTCTTTCAGGCAGTGATGGTTTATATCACATAGCCGTAACATTACCTCAAAAGCCTATAACTTATAACTTCTTATGATAGGGTATTGAATTTAAACAGGAAATGCAAGGCACTGCCGAAATAATTACTGAAGACCTACGTCTTATAGAGCGGTTCTTTTATCAATTCAGAGAAGTTTTGAAACGTTAACTCTTCACATCCAAGGCATCCCTTAAGGCATTGCCAATCAACATAAAAGCCATAACCAATAACATAATACACAATCCTGGAATCAATGCTAAATAAGGCTTGCCCAAAATAATATAATTATAGTGGTCCTTAATCATGGCGCCCCAGCTTGCCATTGGAGGTTGGGCTCCAATACCCAAAAAACTCAAACCACTTTCGATCAATATGGCTGCCGCAAAATTGGCCGCAGAAATGACAATGACCGGAGCCATGATATTGGGTAAAATATGCTTAGTAATGATTCTAAAATCGTTAAATCCCAAAGCTCTTGCCGCGGTAACGTATTGCATTTCCTTTACACTGATCATTTGTCCCCTGATCACCCTGGCAACCTCAACCCACATGGTCAACCCAACCGCAATAAAAACTTGCCAAAATCCTTTACCCAAAACCAAAGTTATGGCAATCACCAAAAGCAAAGTTGGAATAGACCACGTCACATTGATAATCCACATAATTAAAGCATCTGTTCTGCCCCCAAAATATCCCGCCAGACTGCCCATAATGATTCCAATAATCAGAGAAATAAAAACGGCTATAAATCCAATAAAAAATGAAATTCGGGAACCTATCAATATCCTGCTCAAGTAATCCCTTCCATATTTATCGGTACCAAAAATAAAGGTCTTTTCTTTAATGTACTTTTTATAATTTTGCTTTGGAAAAGCATTTAAGCTCAATGTTTTTGTAATGCCTTCCAAACCATCTGAAGCATATTCGGTATATAATAAATTATTCTCACTTACTTCAAAGGTTGTGATTGGAATTTCGGTTTCTGTGTTTTTTATTCCGTAAAATAATTTGGAAACAAAAGATTGCTGATTTTCAATTTTGGACGGAACCGTCAACATTTGCACCTTGAATCCCGGTTTTTTGGAATGAATGGATAAATGCATTTGATTGGCATTTTGGGAATTGTCCGGTGAAACAACGTAAGCAAAAACAGAGAGCAATCCAATAACAATGATGATCCATAAACTAAAAACGCCCCAAAAGTTTTTTTTAAACTTTTGAAGCGCCAATTGTGTCAATGAGTTACTGTGCTCACTCATTCATGTTTAATTTTTTACAGTGGTGGTGGCAACTTTTGTTTTAATGCCGTAAGTCATTTTTAAATCATTTAAAACATTTAAAGCTTCTTCAATATATACATCCTGACTTAAGTTTTGATGCCAACGGTCACGCTTTTGTTTTAAAACTGAATCCTTTTCCATTAACGCTACTTCATAAGGCAAAGATTTGTAAGTAAGGTTAGTTTTGTAATCTGATAGTTTTTCAAAACGCTTGGCTTCATCTTCATTTATCTTTAAAGCCGCTTTATAGTCATCATAATTTAATGAATAACTTTCCCTATCCCTTATTTTTTGGACCCATTTGGCATTTTCATCAATAAGCTTCAGTTGTTCATTATTGGCCATCCGCTCTTTACTTTTGGCAATTGTGGTATCATAATCAAAATAATTTTCCCAAGTTTCGTAAGGTACTGCATCAATTTTATCCCATTTCAATGGATTTTCCTGATCTTTTTCACCAATATTAATATAACTGTAACGATCAGGTACAACGACATCGCTTTTTACACCTTCCAATTGTGTGGAACCTCCATTGATCCTATAAAATTTCTGGGTCGTAAACTTTAAGGCGCCCATATCTCCATTGGTGTTATTTCTAACTATACGGTTGAGATCCAATACATTTTGAACGGTTCCTTTTCCATAAGTTTGCTTACTGCCAATAATGATGGCCCTTTTGTAATCCTGCATGGCTGCGGCAAGAATCTCGGAAGCAGAAGCCGATAATTCATTTACTAAAATAACAAGTGGGCCATCCCAAGTTATGGAACGATCATTGTCATTAAGAACTTCTTTAGGTGCTCCCGTAGTTTTAACCTGAACTATTGGGCCGTTTTTAATAAACAATCCACCCATGTCAACAACGGTTTGCAACGAACCTCCTCCATTATTTCTTAAATCCAGCACAAGACCTTCAATTCCTTGCTCTTTTAATCTTTCAATTTCCAATTTAATATCAGAAGCAGCGTTTCGTTTTTTATAATTTTCAAAATCAACATAAAACTTGGGAAGGTTAATAACACCAAATGTTTTTCCATCTTTAATGACGGTTGAAGATTTCGCATAAGTTTCCTCAAGTTCAACAATATCCCTTGTAATCGTTAAATCTTCAATGGTGCCATCCACTTTTTTAAGGGTCAATGTCACCTTGGTTCCTTTGGGTCCCTTTATAAACTTTATGGCATCATCCAAGCGCATTCCAATAATGTTAATGCCCTCTTTTTCATTTTCTTGCCTTACTTTAAGGATTTGATCGCCAACTTCCAATTCATTTTGTCTCCAAGCTGGGCCACCACTAATGATTTCATTCACTAAAATGGCATCCATCCTTTTTTGGAGCCTAGCCCCTATTCCTTCAAAATTACCGGACATTTCCACATCAAAACGGTCCTTTTCTTCTGGAGCAAAGTAAAATGTATGTGGATCAAATTCTTCTACAATGGCGTTAATATAACCTGCGAACCAGTCTTTGCGCTCTCTCTCATCTATAAAATCATATAATTCGTTTAATGATTTTAAAGTTGCGTCCCTAGCTTCTTGTTCCAGTTGTGAAAGACTTTTTTTGACTTCACTTTTTGATTCTTTTTCTTTATTGGTTTCAAAAACATCAGGATTCAGATCGGTCACATTTTCTAAAATTTTTTTATCAGAATACGTGTCGTCCTGTTGTGCAATTAAATCATCATAATTGGCAATGGTTGAAAATTTAAGCTGTTGTCTCCAGCGTTCTTTCATTTCCTTTTTGGATTTCACGTATGAAAGATTTTCGTAATCTGTTAAAAATTCTTCCTTTATGCCATAATCAAATGGATTGCTCAATACTTCTTTATAAATGGCTTTGGATTCTTCTATTCGTTGAAGAAGACGTTGATGCGTTAAATTAAAAAAAGTAACCTCTTCATTTTTTATCTCATCGTCCAATTTATCTTTATACGCTTCAAATTCTTTTATATCCGATTCATAAAAATAGCGTTTAAATGGATCCAGTTGTTTAAGGTAACCCATAAATACCTGCTCAGAAAAAGCATCATTAAATTCTTTAGGGCTATAGTGTCCTTCTTCCAAAACATAACTGATTGAACCAATAAGCAATTTATCCTTATTGGGATCTTCAAAGGTTTTACTTGTGAAACTGCAAGATGCGAATGCAAGCAGCAAAACCAACAACAAAAGTTTATAATTCCTTTTCATAATATCTTTCATATTATTTTTCGACTAAATTAAAGGAAAAAATCATGCCAATAAAGTCTATGGCTACTAATTTTTTGTTAAACCCTATAATATATACGTGTATATCCTATTTTACGTATTTTAGTGTTCTAAAAAAATGAATAAATAATGTCGAGAAAACCACTTATTTTAATCACAAATGATGATGGGATTACTGCCCCAGGCATTAGAACACTTATTGAAGTCATGAAAACCATTGGAAACGTAGTTGTGGTTGCACCAGATAGTCCCCAAAGTGGTATGGGACATGCCATTACCGTAAATTCAACATTGTTTGTTGAAAAGGTTAAGGTAGACCAAGGCAATCAATTAGAGTACAGTTGCTCTGGAACACCAGCCGATTGCGTTAAATTGGCCGTAAACCAAATACTTGAAAGAAAACCGGATTTGTGCGTTTCAGGAATTAATCATGGTTCCAATTCTTCCATAAACGTCATTTATTCCGGCACCATGAGCGCTGCAATAGAAGCTGGGATTGAAGGCATTCCCGCCATTGGTTTTTCATTGCTTGATTATAGTTGGAATGCTAATTTTGAGGCCACAAAACCTTATATAAAATCCATTGTCGAAAATGTTTTGAAAGCTGGTTTGCCCAAAGATGTGGTCTTGAACGTTAACATACCAAATGTGCCAAAACAAGAACTTAAAGGCATTAAAATTTGTAGACAGGCCAGGGCCAATTGGGAAGAAGAGTTTGATAAAAGAACTAACCCTCAGGGAAGGGTTTACTATTGGTTGACCGGTAAATTTGTAAATTTAGACCATGGTGAAGATACCGATGAATGGGCACTCCAAAATGGTTACGTTTCTGTGGTTCCCGTGCAATTTGACCTAACGGCACATCATTGTATTCAAACCTTAAACACTTGGAATTTTAATGATTAAAAAGGAAATTTTTATTGGTTTTTTTGTTGGATTGATTTCCAATTGTATTGGCCTTTTACTTGCTGTACTTTATTTTGGAAATGGGGAAGATATTGGCACAACACTAAAACAATCTTTGGATGAAGGCATTTTTGGCAAGCTGGTTACCATTGGGGCCATTTTAAATTTGGTGGTTTTTTTTATTTTTATTAAAAAGAAACAAGACTATAGGGCTAGAGGTGTACTGTTGGCTACTGTTTTGGTTGCCATTTCTACATTTTTGCTTAACTTATATTAAGTTAATTACTTTATGAAGTATTATATCATTGCAGGAGAAGCATCGGGAGATTTACACGGTTCCAACCTAATGAAAGCATTACAAAAACAGGATGTGGATGCAGAATTTAGATTTTGGGGTGGTGACCTTATGCAGCAGGTTGGAGGCACTTTGGTTAAGCATTATAAAGTATTGGCGTTTATGGGATTTTTGGAAGTCCTGTTGCATATTAGGACCATATTCAAAAATCTTTCATTTTGCAAAAAAGATATTGAAGCTTATAATCCTGATGCCATCATTTTTATTGACTATCCTGGTTTCAATCTACGTATCGCAAAATGGGCAAAACAAAAAGGTTTTAAGACTGAATATTACATCTCTCCACAAATTTGGGCCTGGAAAGAGGACCGCATTAAGGCTATTAAAAGGGATGTGGACCACATGTACGTGATTTTACCCTTTGAAAAGGATTTTTATGAAGAAAAACACAATTACCCAGTCGAGTTTGTAGGGCATCCATTAATTGATGCCATTGGCAGTAGAAATCAAGTTGATGAATTTGAGTTCAGGGCAGAACATGAGTTAAGCGACAAACCCATTATTGCACTGTTACCGGGCAGTAGAAAACAGGAAATTAAAAAAATGCTCTCCATCATGTTGAGCATCGTAGATGATTTTAAAGATTATCAATTTGTTATCGCCGGTGCTCCAAGTCAGGATAAGAGCTTTTATGGCCCGTTTATAAAAAATTCCAATGTGGCGTTTATTGGCAACCAAACCCATGACCTGTTGAGTGTTTCCTATGCCGCTCTGGTTACTTCGGGTACTGCAACTTTAGAAACTGCTTTATTTAAAGTTCCTGAAGTGGTCTGTTATAAAGGCAGTTGGCTATCATATCAAATTGGCAAGCGTCTTGTTAAACATATTAAATTCATTTCGTTGGTCAATTTAATTATGGATAAAGAAGTTGTAGCGGAACTTATCCAAGATGAATTCAATACAATGCGATTAAAACATGAACTGGCCCTCATTTTAGATGATTATGAACGCATTAAGTTCTTTTTAAATTACTACGATTTGGAAAAGAAACTGGGCGGTAAAGGTGCAAGTGAAAAGACTGCAGAACTCATTTTTAATTCTGTAAATGCCTAATATATATAATGGGGGCATCTATTAGATCTTTAACCACAAAGTTCACTAAACAGGCACAAATCCCGATAGCTATCGGGACACTAAGTGCCTCTCTTTGCGTGCTTTGTGTAATACCTCTGTGTTCTTTGTGGTTAGAAAAAATACGAACTAATTGACTAAACGATTAATATATAATGAAAAATATTGCCCTAATCCTACTTTTAGTGTTCTGTTTTAATGGTTGTAAGTCTTCAAAAGGGATTGTCACCAAAAAATCCGAACCTTTAATAAATACAGAAACGGAAGTAGATAATCCAAATTCCATAATCGAGGAAAAAGTAATTACCACACCAGAAACTCCAACCGAAATCACCAATTCAAAAACAGACAGCATTATCAATTTTGCGAAACAATTTGATGGTGTTAGTTATAAATATGGCGGTACCACTAAAAAAGGAATGGATTGTTCAGGTCTTGTCTTTACTGCCTTTAAAAGTGAAGACATTGCATTACCGAGAAGCTCAAAAGATATGGCCGCCATTGGGAACTGGGTTGATATTAAAGAGGTGGAAAAAGGCGACCTCCTTTTTTTTGCCACAAAACGAAACAATCGTGAAATAAACCATGTAGGCTTGGTCACCGATGTACGACCTGGATATGTTGAATTTATACACTCAACCGTAAATGCTGGAGTTATTATTTCCAATTTGGCAGAACGGTATTGGTACTACGCATTTGTGCAAGCAAGACGTATTTTGTAAGACTTAATTTAGTAACTTCAACTTATGAAGTTGCTCAATTTCACTATCTTAAAACTGACCCTTTGCTTGAGTGTTGGAATTATAATTGCACATTTTGCAACCATTTCTTTATATAGTTCCGTTGTCATAACGTTCATCAGTTTAGCTGTTTTGACCATTTCATTCTTTATTTCTAAAAACCAGCTCAAAAAAACGATTTGGTTTGGGCTCATTGTTTTTATAACCACAATAAGTTTAGGGGTTTTAGTATATAATCTTCACGATCAGCACAATTTTAAACATCATTATTCCAATTATTTTTCAGATGAAAGCAATACCGAAAATAGGATCACTTTCAGGATCAGGGAAAAACTGAAGCCTGGAAACTTTTATAACAAATACATTATTGATATCTTAAAAATCAACAATGAGACGGTTTCGGGAAAATCGCTTTTAAATGTTGCTATCGATACCACCCAACCCTCTTACAAAATTGATGACATACTCATGACATCATCTCCTTTTAAACCTTTGATCCATCCTTTAAACCCCAATCAATTTGATTATAAAAACTATCTGGAAAAACAGTATGTCTATCATCAAATTTTTACCGAAAATCCTTCATTGTTTAAATTGAATTCCGAAAGACATACGCTTTTTGGATCTGCCGATGCATTACGGGAAACCATCAATATTAAATTAAGACGATACCATTTTAAACCTGACGAACTGGCCATCATCAATGCCCTTCTATTAGGACAACGCCAAGATATTAGTGAAGAAATTTATAACAGCTACACCAAAGCCGGTGCAGTTCATATTCTTGCTGTTTCGGGTTTGCATGTTGGTATTGTTTTGCTGCTTTTAAATTTTGTGTTTAAGCCCATTGAATATTTTAGCCATGGAAAAGCCATAAAGGTCTGCATCATTCTGTTGATACTTTGGGGTTTTGCAATTATAGCCGGATTATCTGCATCTGTTACAAGAGCGGTTACCATGTTCAGTATTGTCGCTATTGCCATGAACTGGAAAAGGCCCACCAACGTTTATAATACTTTGGCCATTTCAATATTCTTTTTGCTACTGTTCAAACCCATGTTTTTATTTGATGTTGGGTTTCAGTTAAGTTATTTGGCGGTTTTGGGCATCGTTGCCATTCAACCTTTGCTTTATGATCTTTGGAAACCTAAATTCAAAGTATATGATTTTCTCTGGAAAATATTTACCGTTACCATTGCTGCACAATTCGGAATCGTTCCCATAAGCCTTTATTACTTTCACCAGTTTCCCAGCCTGTTCTTTATTTCCAATCTGGTCATAATTCCTTTTTTAGGCATTATTCTTGGCTATGGAATTATCCTGATAATTCTGGCCTTGTTAAATGCACTCCCAGAATTTGTTGCAATTATTTACGGTCAAATCATATCCGCAATGAACTCGATTGTAAGTTGGGTTTCCAATCAAGAACAATTTTTGTTCAAGGATATCTCCATTACAACCCTTCAAGTTTTTGTAAGCTATGTGCTCATAATGACCCTTGTGAAATTTTATAAAAACAAAACCTTTTTCAATTTAAGGTTGATGTTAATTTCAGTGCTACTGTTGCAAAGTGTATTTATTTATAACAACTATTCAAATTCAACCGATGGGTTGATCATATTTCATAAAAGCAGGTTTACTTTAATCGGTGAAAAAGCCAATAGAAATCTTAAGGTCTATCATAATATTGATAGTGTAGCAATGAATCATGATAATGTGATCAAAAATTTCAAAATCGGAAATTTCATTACCAAAACTGAAGAAGACACTATTGAATCTGTTTATCAAATCCGTGACAAAAAGATTTTGGTGGTTGATAGTTTGGGCGTTTATAAGGTCAAAACCTTTAGGCCCAATTATGTGCTTTTAAGAAACTCACCAAAAATAAATCTCAATAGATTAATAGATTCTCTACAACCCGAACTCATCATTGCAGATGGCAGCAATTACAAATCGTATGTGGCCAGATGGGAAACAACATGTAAAAAACAAAAGCTCCCTTTCCATATAACCAATGAAAAGGGAGCTTTTATTATTCGATAAAAATATTTATCCTTTAAATTGAGGGACGAAAGCAGAAGCAAAATTGTTGAAATCTTCTTGGGACTTCATTTCTTTATGTTTGTCTTCACCAAAAAGTCTCAAATACAATTCAATTTGTTGTGGGGTCTTGTATCCAATAATTGAGGTTAACAAATTGCCCTTTTCATCAAAATACGCTACCGTAGGGTATGAATTTACTCTTAAATAATAAGTAAATTGATGAGTTCCATTACGTCTATTGGCCAACGCTTCTTTGTAATCTGGATTGGTATATGTTTTTCCGTTATAGGTGAGTGTTGAATTTCCCTCGGCATTAAATTTTACGGCATAATAATACTGGTTAATGTATTTCACAACATCTGGATTATGGAAGGTGTTTTTATCGAGCATTTTGCATGGTCCGCACCAGTTGGTGTAAACGTCCATAATGATTTTTTTGGGGCTTTTCTTTTGAAGTGCTATGGCTTCTTCAAGAGACAGCCACTTGATCTCCTGGGCTATGCCACTAACCGAAGACAATAATGCTAATAACAGTATATATCTTAATGTTTTCATTGTAGTCTTTGTTGCAATTTTAATACGAACTTACAAAAAACGCCCCTAAATTGGAGCATTTTGAGATTAATTTAACGGTTTGCTCGATTAACGAACACCGTGCATCAGCTTTTTAATGACAGGTCTCATAACAATCGAAAGTGCTGCAATGACCAATGAAACTATGGTCAGCATCCAAAAGAAATAACTTATTCCGTTCTCATTGGCAATTTTATCTACATTTTCTCCAAACTTACCAGCACCTTTCATACCAATGGCAACTGCCAGATACCAAACCCCAAACATAAAGGCAATCATACGCGCCGGAACCAATTTACTCACATAGGACAATCCCACAGGTGAGATACAAAGTTCTCCCATGGTATGAAACAAATACACCAATACCAACCAAATCATACTTACTGAAGCCGTTTGGGCACCCGGTTCAATGCCTCCTGCTCCAAACGCCACACAAGCCATTCCCAATGCCAATAAAGTCATTCCGATACCATATTTCATATTGGCTGAAGGATTGTACTTGCTTTCCCACCATTTTGAAAATAATGGTGCCAAAGTGATAATGAACAAGGAATTTAAGGTTGAGAACCAAGAGGCAGGCACTTCTGGACTTTCTTCTCCAAATTGGTCATTTAGCATCCAAATGGCAACAGCCCAAACAATAACAAAACTTGATCCCAAAACAATATTGGCCAAAGCATATTTTTTAAAGGTCTGTTTAAATAACAAAAATAAAACCCATGTAATTATAGCTAATGGAATAATGGTCATGCAGGAATTGACGATCTTAAAAATAGTTCCCGAATTTCCATCCAATACTCTGTCTGTATAATCTCTGGCAAAAATGGTCAATGTTCCTGGGGATTGTTCGAAAATGGCCCAAAAGAATATGGTTATAAATGCAAAAAAGGATACCGCCATCAATTTTTCCTTTGTAACTTTTGAATACTGCATTAACCTATAAATTAACAATATTATAAATAAACCCAATGCCGTTAAAATAGCAATACTGTTTCCATTTTCACCTAAAAAAGAAAGTAAATTAAAACTACCTCCAGAAATTATTGTGGCAGGCTCATTTAATATCCATAGTATTCCTAGAATAACACAAACTACGATCAATATTAACTGCCAAATACTGAACGGATTTCGCTTGTCCTTATCCTGGGCTTCAACAGAGTTTTTATCCTTCTTATTAGGCTTGAGTCCAATATTCCCAAAAATGTTCTGAGCCAACCAAAACTGGACCAATCCAAAAAACATAAAAATCCCAGCAAGTCCAAAACCTAAACTCCAACCCACTTTTTCACCCAAATACCCACATAATAAAATACCGAAAAAAGCACCGGCATTCACGCCCATATAGAAAATGGTATAGGCCCCATCTTTTTTCTCGGGTCTATGCTGATACATTTCAGAAATAATGGACGTCATATTGGGTTTAAAAAATCCATTACCAAATACCAATAAAGTGAGCCCCAAATAAATGGACCAATGGGTTTCAACCGCCATTGAAGCATGCCCTAAGGTCATTAACAGTGCGCCTACCACAACGGCCCAACGATAGCCTATAATTTTATCGGCAAAATAACCGCCCATCATGGTAGATAAATACACCAATCCCACATAAGACCCAAACAGCGACATGGCATGTTCCCGAGGCCAATCCCAACCTCCACCAAGTAATTCAGTGGTCAAAAACAGCACCAAAAGTGCACGCATTCCGTAAAACGAAAAACGTTCCCACATTTCGGTAAAAAACAATACAAACAGACCTGATGGATGTCCTAAAACGGTGCTTTTGAAAAATTGGTCGGTTGAATTTTCGGTCATATAACTTTAATTTTATATTAATACTTTAATGCTTGAATCCTATTTCAAATTATTCTTCAACACTTTCGTCCGCATCCACATTATGCATCATCTTTTTAATTAAAGGAGACAGAACCAATAAAATAGCTCCAACAACTAAGCCCGTGAAAAAAAGTTTTTCAAATAAATCGGTATAAGTAGCTTTTGCACCCATCAAATCTGTTGCCACTCCACCCGTGGTATCGATATGGGCCAAATTCGCCAATAAGGAAGCAATATATTCGGAACCCGCTGTTGCAAGGAACCAAACCCCCATCATAAATCCTACAATTTTGGCGGGAGAGAGTTTGGTGACATAGGATAATCCAACAGGAGATAAGCATAATTCTCCCCAAGTGTGGAATAAATAGGCTAATACTAACCAAATTATGGCAACTTTGCCAGTACCTGAAAAGTCAGCACCCAATACAAGAGCCCCAAAACCCAATCCCACCAAAATAAGTCCAAAAGAAAATTTAAGAGCGGCATTGGGGTTCATATTCTTTTTTTCAAGTTTAATCCAAAACCATGCAAAAACTGGTGCAAACAGTATTATAAAAACTGCATTTAAGCTTAAAAATGCTCCAGCAGGAATTTCACCAAACCAAGTGGTGGTCCTATCCAGAATTCTATCAGCATATAAATTTAACGAAGTGTAAGCTTGCTCAAACAAAGACCAAAATATTACAGAAAATATGATTAGGATGGTTAAAGCAAACAACCTATCTCTTTGTATTTTATTTGTTTTTGTAACAGCATACCAAGCGATGTAAATCAATGATCCTGCACCAGCGGCTAACAATAAAACTTCCACTACACCATGTCTTTGAACCATTTGCCATACCACAAAAATTCCCAAAATGGCAAGGACATATATTGTGCGTTCATTACTTAATCCCAATGGAGATTTTCTTTTTAAAAGTGCTAAATCCTTAGCTTCACCTTTTCCATAAAAATATTTTCTTCCATATGTAAAAGTCAATAGACCGAAAATCATTCCTATGCCTGCTGCACCAAAACCATAATTCCATCCATAAGTTTCACCTAACCAAGCACAAATAAATGTAGCTAAAGCTGAACCTAAGTTTATCCCCATATAAAAAATAGTGAATCCTGAATCTCTACGTGCATCACCTCTTTTATAAAGTTCCCCAACAATAGATGAAATATTGGCTTTTAAAAAACCAACCCCCATAATGATTAGAGCTAATGAAAAATAAAATATTTGAAGTGCAAAATCGTCTCTTTCTATTGCTCCCGCAGCCATTTCTGTAGCCGCATTTCCTTCATAAGCCATTCCTAAATGACCTAAAACTAGAAGGATTGCTCCAAAAGTTACTGCTTTTCTGAAGCCTAAATACCTATCTGCCAAAAGACCTCCGATAACAGGCATAGCATAAACCAATGCAGCATAACTCCCAACTATTAAATTTCCAGCAGTATCACTAAACAAATGATATTTAACAAGATAAAGAATTAGTAGAGCTTTCATTCCATAAAAGGAAAATCGTTCCCACATCTCTGTTAAAAATAAAATATAGAGCCCGATTGGATGCCCAAATAATTCTTTTTGTTTCAATGTAGCAGAATTCGCCATAAGTAATTTATTAGTTAGTAAACGTTAGTTTTTTGCTCTTTAATCAGGAAATTCTTTAAGATTTTCACAAAAATCATTTCTGGATTTTTGATAAAATATTGCCAAGTTTACTAAAAATTAAGCAAAAAGTCCCAACTATTAACAGTTAAATGTGCAATATTAGTTAACATCCAAAATTTTACAGGCAAGAATAGTATCTTTGTTTGTCTAAAGCAAGGTTAAATGAGCAAAACGATTGAAGGGTTTTCAAAACTCTCCAAATCCAAAAAAATAGATTGGATAGTCAACACCTATTTCGCCAATAAAGAGGATGCAAGAACGGTGCTTAAACAGTATTGGAATTCCAATGATAAACTCCAACAGCTTCATGACGAGTTTATTGAAAATACCATCACCAATTATTATCTGCCTCTTGGGGTCGCTCCCAACTTTTTGATCAATGGTAAAACCTACACCATCCCCATGGCCATTGAGGAGAGTTCGGTCGTTGCCGCTGCCAGTAATGCTGCCAAGTTTTGGTCAGATAGAGGTGGTTTTAAAGCAGAAGTGATTTCCACTAAAAAGGTAGGCCAGGTCCATTTTATGTTTTATGGCGATGTTAAAAATCTTGAACAATTCTTTATTGCTGTCAAACCGAAACTTTTTGAAGATACTAAAGCAATTACCAAAAATATGGAGTCCCGAGGCGGTGGCATATTGGATATTGAGTTGTGCGACAAAACCAAAGACCTTAAAGGCTACTATCAGCTTCACGCTACATTTGAAACTTTGGATGCCATGGGTGCCAATTTTATCAACTCCTGTTTGGAACAATTTGCAAAAACCTTTAAAAGCGAGGCGCAACGGTTTGAACTGTTTTCTGAAAAGGAAACGCAAGTTCAAATTGTGATGAGCATTTTATCCAACTATGTTCCTGAATGCCTGGTAAGGGCTGAAGTCAGCTGCAAAGTGGAAGAATTAAATGATAACGATTCCGTTTCGGCCCAAGAGTTTGTCTTCAATTTTATACAGGCGGTAAAAATTGCCGAAGTGGAACCTTACCGAGCTGTCACTCATAATAAAGGTATTATGAACGGAATCGATGCGGTTGTTTTGGCAACGGGCAACGATTTTAGGGCCGTAGAGGCAGGGGTCCATGCCTATGCATCACGAGATGGAAAATATCGCAGCTTGACCCATGCCAAAGCAGAAAATGGGATATTTACATTTTGGATTGAAATACCATTGGCTCTTGGCACTGTTGGTGGTTTGACCAGTTTGCATCCGCTTGTAAAATTATCTTTAGAACTGCTGCATCAACCCACTGCAAAAGAATTAATGCAAATTGTTGCCGTTGCAGGATTGGCCCAAAATTTTGCCGCTTTACGCTCGTTAACGACAACTGGGATTCAAAAGGGGCACATGAAAATGCATCTGATGAATATTTTGAATCAGTTTAAGGCAACCCAAGATGAGAAAACACGACTTATTGAATATTTTAAAACCCATTTGGCGACACATAGTGCCGTTGTTGAGGCCATCCAAAACTTAAGACGTTGAGACAAACCTATTATAGCAACGGAAAATTATTGATTACCGGAGAATATGTGATACTTGATGGCGCTTTATCACTTGCCATACCAACGCAATATGGGCAATCCTTGATCGTTGAACCTATTGCTGAAAACAAAATAACTTGGAAAAGTTTAGATGACAACGGTAAAGTTTGGTTTAACGGGGAATTTTGTTTTGAGCAAATTGTCTTTCCGTTTTTATATGAACACTCCCTAGGCTTAAAGACTCTCGATCAAGTTTCAAAAGCATTACTTAAAATATTGTTTGTTGCAAACCAACTCAATAAAAACTTTTTGACACATTATATTGAATCCGAAAAAGGTTTGAGTATCACTACCACATTGGACTTTCCCCAAAATTGGGGACTGGGGTCATCTTCAACATTGATCAACAATATTGCCAATTGGGCAAACGTTGATGCTTACCAATTGTTGGGATTCTCTCTTGGTGGCAGTGGCTATGATATTGCTTGTGCGCAACATGATTCTGCGATTACATATCAACTTCTTAACAAAAAGAATAAGATGCTGAATCAATCCCGATTTCTGTCAGGACTGTATAGCAATCCTATGGTTCGTGAGGTTGACTTTAATCCCGAATTTAAGGATTGTTTATACTTTGCACATTTAAACAGAAAGCAAAATAGTAGAGCTGGTATTGAACACTACAAGAAAAATACGTCCAATATTTCAAATGAAATTTCCGAAATCAATGGTATAACTTCAAAAATCATGGATTGTAAGCGGTTGGATGAATTTGAGTCCCTTATAAATCGACATGAAACCATAATCTCCAGCATTATCAATGAAACACCAGTGAAAGCTAAGTATTTCAAAGATTTTAAAGGTAGCATAAAAAGCTTGGGAGCTTGGGGCGGTGATTTCATTTTGGCAACTTCAAAAGAGAATCCAACCGACTATTTCAAATCCAAAGGTTTTGAAACGGTCATCCCTTTTGACCAAATGGTCTTAAAATAAAAGGCCCTACAATGTAGAGCCTTTTTAATTATTTTTAGATTGGAAGATCAATAAAATTTAGCCCTATTGTCTTCAATATCAGCCGCTTCTTTAAGCGCATTAAAAACTGTTGTTTGGGCACTATTTACTCTGGTTGTAGACAATCTGTTTGTGTTTGCCTGATAGTTTTCCAACTTGGGAGCTTCGGTGACTTTGGTGACTTCAATAATGAACACACCTTTGTTGCCATCAATTAATTTGGAGGTTTGGCCTTCCTTTAAACCAAAAGCGGTACCAACAACTTTAGGCTCTTGTCCAGCTCCTGAAAGTGTTGGTGTTTTCATATTAACAGCAGCCGCTGTTGAAACAGAAACATTTTGGTTTTTTGCCACCTCATCAACTGTTGTTGCCTTAATTTTTTCTCTGATTAGTTTTGCTTTTTTCTCTTTTCTAATCTCAGGGATTGCTGTTACTGAAGCGTTTTCAACACTCATCAACCCTTTTTTGTTTATTGCTGCCAATTGCACTACAACATAGCCACCAGTTGGAACTGAAAACCGCTTATAGTCACCAGTTTTTGTTGCATCCTCAAATGCCCAACGCACAATGGCTCTTTGGCTTCCCAAACCTGGGATGGATTCCTGTAATTCCTTAATGGTATTCACAGGTCTAACCTCATAGTTGTTTTTTGTGGCCACTTCCTGAAAATCTTCACCTTGAATGGCAATTTCAAATTTTTGGGTCGTGTTGAACAGGTCGTTGATGGTTTTTTCAGAAGGTTCAATTTTACGGGCAAGTGTAGCCACTTTTATGGCTCTGGCTTTATTTTTTTGATCTAAAATCTCTATGATATGGTAGCCAAAATCTGTTTTTACAACACCTAAATCACCTTTGCTATGTTCAAACTCAAAATCATTAAAGGGCTTTACCATGGTATTGTATGGGTGAAAATCATATTCACCCCCGTTTTGAACACTTCCCTGGTCTGATGAGAATGCAGTTACCAATTCTGGAAATTTAGAACGATTGGCCTTGATAACTCCCAAAAGACTATCCGCAGTCTTTTTGGCTTCGGCATCGGTTTTTGTTACGGTTGGTGCAGTACTTAGCGATCCAACAAATGGAATTAAAATGTGCCTTACCTTAACCGAATCTGGTAATTGTGTTTCTGCTACGACTTTAGAAAGTTTATAATAACCTCCATCTTTATAAGGGCCATAGATACCTCCTCCAACATTTAATTTGAAAATACTATCAGCAACTGCTGTTGGTAAACTCGTTTTAAATATAAATCGGTCATTGTATTTAATATCTGAATTTCCATTTATAAAATTTTCGATATCGTTTGTGTCCCTAAGTCCAGAAATGGTATCGTTTGCTTTAGTTTCTGAATTATAAACTACTGAATTGTCCAATAAAGACATTAAATTGGTTTTGATTTCTGCTTCATCTTCAACGCTGGCCACCTCTTGAAACTGAACAAAATTGATATCTCTTGAAGCCTCTATCTCATATTTCTTTTTATTCTCGTTAATATATTTGGTGATGTCTGCTTTAGTGACCTCAACTAAACTATCAGGGATACTGGTGTAAGGCACCATGGCGTATTTAATGTCTACCAGTTGATTTTCCAACCCATAATCAACCTCTCCTTCTACCAATGTTGCATTGATTCCGGCTTTAATCATATTAAAATAGGTTTGCTGCATGGCATTTGTGGCTATGGACTGCTCATTGTCCACCCATTCTGCATAGTTAATGGCACCATTACCTATGGGTGATCGTTGTGGTGAAGTTGCTTTTAAATTGGCAATAAATTCGTTCAATTTAGCCTCATCAAAAATTCCCGCTTCATTGTTAAATTCCGGAAAACTGGAGAAGCTTGCCTTGATTAAATCCCGCATTTGGTCCTTCTCAACGTCCAGTCCCAAATCCTCAAATTGCGTTTCAAGTACCTTTAGTCTCACTATTTGATCATAAACATTGTTCATGGCTTGGGTTGATGTTGCATTGGGGCCCAATTGCCTTTGCATAACCTCAACACGGTTCATGAACTCTTCACGGTTGACGTCCTTACCATTAACGGTCGCTACAATATCCTGTGGGCCACCAAATAAGGAGCCGCTGCCACTAGTGTCGAATAAGCCTGAAAGTACAAACGCGAACAATGCTAACCCTATAATAAGAATTAGAAACAGTGAACGTTGTCTGATTTTATTTAAAATTGCCATTTTGTTGTATTCGTTTATAAAATATAAGTGCGCGAAAATACCATTTTCTATCAAATAATAAAAGTAGAATATCAGATTTTATTGGAATATAGCGATTTACTCTTCTTTAAGAATTTTGAGCGCAACAACATCAATTTTGGTTGAGGAAACTTCAAGAATCGTAAACAGGAAACTTTCTATGGTTACCTTATCGTTTACCTTGGGAATCTCCTCTGTCTCGTCCACGATCAATCCTCCAATGGTTTCATAATTTTCTCCTTCCGGTAGGTCAAGCTTATAGGTTTCATTAATGTAATCCACTTCCAAACGTGCTGAAAATTTATAATTGTAATCATCTATCTTTTCTTCAATTAATGCAACGGTATCATGTTCATCTTCAATTTCCCCAAAGAGTTCTTCAACAATATCCTCAATGGTCATGATTCCAGATGTTCCGCCATATTCGTCAATGACCACGGCAATACTTTTTCGCTTTTTGGTCAATATATTTAACACATCCTTTACCAACATGGTTTCGGGGACAAACTCTACGGGTAAAATTATGGATTTGAGTGTTTTTGGTTTTTTGAACAGTTCAAAGGAATGAATGTAACCCAAAATATCATCTATGGACTCCTCATAGACCAAAATTTTTGAGAGCCCAGAAGAGGTAAATATTGAATTGATGTTTTTAATGGAATCATTGATTTCAACAGCAATAATCTCTGTGCGGGGCACCATAACTTCCCTTGCTTTGACCTCTGAAAATTCCAGAGCATTTTGAAAAATCTGTATTTCGCTGTCCACTTCTTCATGTGCCTCGACCGATTCCATTTGTTCACTGATATAGTTTCCAAGTTCAACTTTGGTCAATGCCAATTGTACATGATCGCCTTCGGTCTTAAAAAAACGTCTAAGCACACTGTCCGAAATCCAAATCACAAAATTTGTGATATAATAAAATAACTGATAAAATATATACGCAGGAAATGCAAAAATCTTTAGAAAACTGTTGGCATAAATTTGAAAAAAAACTTTAGGTAAAAATTCTGCCGTAAACAAAATAATCAGGGTAGAAATTATAGTTTGGCTCAACAAACTCAAGTCTGTAAATAAATAGTTTAAAAAACCGGATGGTGTTGGCATCATGGATTGAAACCAATCCACCAATAAATCACCCATTAAAAACCCATAAACCACGAGTGCAATATTGTTGCCAATAAGCATGGTGGCAATAAATTTTGATGGTTTGGCCGTAAGTTTTGTTAAGATTTTGGCAAGAAAGTCATTCTGTTTTTTTTCAATCTCAATATGGATTTTATTGGAGGACACGTAAGCAATCTCCATTCCCGAAAAAAAGGCCGATAAAATAAGCGTTGTTATAATAATTAAAATAGAGAAATCCATAGTTTAATGCTTGTTTCTGTCCTCCATCTTTTTCCTGAACCGTTTCCTAAAGAAAAACATAAATACTGCAAGAGCCACAAAAAGTAAGGATATGTAGGATTTGTTTCTGTCCACATTCCAATTGATAATGGCTTCATACAAAAACAGGATGGCAAAAAGTATATAGGCGTATTGAAAGAATTTAAGAAGTTTCATCTGATTATAATATTTGTTTTTCAAAGGTCAGATGGAACGCCCGGATAATCATCCTCCTGTGTGTCCGAAATTTTGATCGTGGGCGTTTCATTTTACAAAATTAATTAGACAAAGATAATTAATTTATTGGTCTATATTGGCACTTCCGCTCCCTTCCAATATTTCGTAGTTTTCAAATTGAATATCTGAATCAAAGATATTGCCCCTACCTGAATTACCTGAAGCGAAACTAAAGCGTACCGGCGAATTTGTGAATAAGCGTTCACGTTTTTGATCATAATACATTTGTTCGGCGAACAGGGTATCTTTTGTATGCGTCATTAAAACCACATTGCCCTGTAGATCAATCAAGTCTGTTTCGCTATAACTGATGGCATAATCTGCCAGCACAACACTTTTATGGTTTTCATCGTCAAAAAGATTGAGGTGAATGCCTTCAGGAAATTCTGAAAATGAAAATTCCCTATTGGAGTAATCCAGCATTTTAGGGCTTAACAAATTGGCTTTTATCTTGCCAGAATCGGTATATTTTAAATTAATGTTTTTGGCTTCTCCAACTGGTCCATTTTGTAACACCCCTATTTGCTGTACATCCCTGAAATTATGTTTACATGAAAAAAGTATGGTTGTAGCCAACGCTACAACCATACTTAAAAATGTATTTATATTTCTAATTTTCATCTACAGATTAGGCACTGTTACTGTCTCACCTATCCAACACCCAATTCTAATGGGTTGACCTTGATTTCCTTTAGTGAAAATTTCAGATCTCGTAGGTGCTCTATCATTATAACTTGCAATTGATTGTGCAGCAGCCGATCTTAAATTACCATCTATCCTGCTAGCTTTGGCAGCTTCCTGAGCGGCCAACCAAAACACAGCACGTTTGGTAAAGGTGTCATCCCCACAATTATTGGCACTGGCGGCATACATTGCTGCAATGGCAAGATAAGGCCTACCGTTTGAAGGATTGAATCGTAAAGATTCCCTGTAATACGTTCTAGCTTGACCATATTGTCCTTTAGATTTTAAACTACTGGCAATACGTTCGGCCAATTTTCCTTTTTTATAAGGATCCGTTTCCAAATCGAACGCTTGTTTCATGTAGTTCTCAGCTTCTTTGTCTTTTCCTTGTTTAAGCAACACCGTGGCCACAAAGTATTTGGTATCAGCTGATGGTGCCGTTGCATCATAGGCTTTTACCAATTCAACATATAGAGGGTCGTCGGTACACTCTTTGGCATACATTCGACTCACAGCACGTTTCAACCAAACCGCATCGCTTTTGAAATTCTGAAAATCTTTTTTGTACAATGGAATCAAGTTCTCACAATTGGCCAATATCCCCAATTTGCTGTCAATGCTTCCAGAGATTTTATCATAGGCCTCCAAATAACTTTCGTACTTGGCTTTATATTGAGCCTCTTTAGAAGTCAAGGTTTGGCCCGCTTCCTCTTTTTCAACAAGTTTGTTTAATTTTTCCGTATAGTTTTGAATCTCTGTTGCAATTTTTTCTGAAACATCGTCATATTTGTCAAATACGTTTTGTATTGGCACCTGTTTAGCGTCATATAAATCCACTATGGCAGAAAAATAGATATATAATGCTTTAGGATTTGTGAAATTTTCTAAATCTTGTTTATAAGCTTTATCGGCCAGATCAAATAATTGTCTGTCTGTTGCACCAAGTTCTTTTCTGTTGTCGTACATTAAAATTAATTTGTCGGCCAATACTTCACCTAACTTGTAATTGGAAGGAAAATACTCCAAGGCTTTATCCCAAAGTGCTTCAAGATCTTTAATATAAGCCACTTTTTCGCTTCCGGTGGAGCCCTTTATTTTATGTTCAAGAATCTTTTCTCCATAAGCATAGATGGCCCTGTTGAATTTTGGACATTTATTCCTCACTTTCATCCAGGGTTCATAAGCCTCATCATACCGTTTGCTTTTATAATAGTCTGTGAAGATTGTAAGATTGTTCATGCATTCTTCGTCCTGCTGCGCGAAACTTACATTAACACTTATAAAAAGTGCTGCCAATATTAAAGTAATTCTCGTTTTCATCATTTATAAATTTACTGTTAGTTGTATTTTCGTTTTTGGAACCATCTATCATTTAAAGATAAACTAATATTCACATTGAAAAAATTTTCTTGAATCAAATTTTGGTTGGTTGTGCCCCTCTTGCCAATTTCAAACCCCAAATTTGCATTTGAGAATACGTTCCCAATGGGTAACCCAACTCCAAAAGATATGCCAAACTCCTTTATGGTCTCATTATTGATTTCCAACCCTGTATTTTCAAAATGTAAACCAGCTCTGTAGGTCGCTCTTTTCCAATAATTTGAAAATGAATTGTAGTCTGGAACCAAAAATCCTCCCAATGAAATGTTCGAGGCATTTACAAAGGTAGTATTATCTACGCTAAAAATTGGATTTGAAAACTTTTTTGTGTTTTGAAAGGTATATTCCGCACCCACAAACCATTTTCTTGGCTGTCCCAATCCTGCTCCGAATGCAATTCTTGAAGGCAATGTCAAATCTGTGGTTTTTAAATTGACAGCCTCCAAATCGGCATCAATCCTATTCACTTCAAACTCCTGGCCTGACAATGCACTAATAACTATTGTTGAAAAAGACCTTGAATTATTTGATCTAAGCGTACTTTCTGGAGCATAGGTAAGGCCAGTGGTCAATTCAAGTTTTTCATTCAACATCGTTTTATAGGAAAGCCCCAGATTAAAGTTCAGCCCACTTAAATCAGATCGGTTATTTTCACGGGATTGATACTGCACGGGATTATTTTCATCGTCATAAACAAACTCGATAACGCTGTTTTGAACATTCCCGAAATTATAGCTCACATCAATCCCGACACTTAAACCATCGGTTATGAGATATCCCAATCCTAAAAACGTTTTGTTCAAACCACCTTCGCCTCTATACCTATTGGTAATAAGGTCATTTTCTGTCGATTCCAATTTATAACCTACCGCCGTATAAGGCAATAAACCAAAACCCACCCCAAATTTTCCAATTGGAAAGGACAAGGTTAAATAATCAAAGGTCGCTGCGCTTGTTTTGGCAGAACCCGAATTGGTTTTTAAGTTTAAACTATTGTTACTGCCAGCTACCGAAAATTTTACAGGACGACTTTCCTCATTAAATGACTTTAAGTTCGGGCCGACATATCCAGCGGGGTTTCTTAGGTTGACATGGATACTATCGGTAAAAATACTTAAGCCACCCATGCTCTTATTTTCAACGGTGCCTTTAAATTTTAAAGTTCCTATTCCATAGAACGAATATGGTGAAGAAGTGCCTTGTTGAGCATTTATCTGTAAAGCAAAAAAAGCGATCAAAACTATTACAAGTTTTTTTATCATTGGTGTGTATTGAATTCCAAAATATAGTTTAAACCTTCCAAAAGAAAATTTGAGTTGGCAAATATGCTATTTTTTAATTGGTTTGACAAGAAATTGGTGTCTCCACCTGTTAAAATAACTGTTAAATCTTGATATTTTTTTTGGTATTCATCAATTATCCCGTCAATTTCCTTTAAAATTCCATGAACAACTCCTGAATGGATGGCACTGGATGTGCTGTCGCCAATGATGTCCTTTGGCATTTCAGAATCCAATAACGGAAGATTGGCCGTTAAATTATGTAAAGACTGATAGCGCAATCGTATTCCAGGTGAAATGGCACCTCCAAGATAATGGTTTTCAGATGTCAAAAAATCATACGTGATACAGGTGCCCATATCAATTATCAATACGTTTTCATTTGGAAATTGATGGACCGCAGCACTTACCAAAGCCATTCTGTCAACCCCAAGAGTTTTTGGAGTCTTATATAAATTTTTAAATGGAAGCTTAACTTCGGAATCCAAGACCAAAACCTTGCCTTGTTTTTTAATGCTTTCAACTTGTGAAACCTCTAATTTTCCAACTGAAGAAATAATGGTTTTTTCAATTTCTGAAAAATCACCCTTTATGGATTGGTAAGTTTTATTAAAATGGGTCAGCTCTGTAGTTATTTTATGTATTAACTTACCTTGCTGAAAAACAGCAAACTTAACATACGAATTCCCAACATCAACAATTAAATTCATAATGGTGTATAAGCCGTAAACTTACAAAATGATACAGAATAATGCCATCTCGTTTAACCTAAAAATAACACTTTCATAGGGTTATGTTGGTTATCTAATTTATTTGAAAGCCCATAATTATTTTTTTGGTTTCTTTTTGTGAATATTAAAAATGACCCTATATTTGCACCCGCCTACGCACCAAAGTTTGCATCGGTGGGCAGGCCCGCAATATAGCTACTGGTGCCTTAGCTCAGTTGGTAGAGCAAAGGACTGAAAATCCTTGTGTCCCTGGTTCGATTCCTGGAGGCACCACCATAATAAGACCCGGACAAATCGTTCGGGTTTTTTGGTTTTAAATACACTTATAAAATGCATTTTCTGTATATCATTTACAGCAGATCCATCGGCACATATTATGTCGGGGAGACCCATGACATGGATGAACGTCTGGCCAAACACAACAATCACATCTATTCAAAAGGGTTTACCAAATCTGCAAATGATTGGATCATTGCTCTAAAATTTGAGTGCAGGTCCAGAGAAGATGCCCTTTATCTCGAAAGATTTGTGAAAAGGATGAAAAGCAAAACCTTCATCAACAGGATCATCCAAAAGCCATCGATATTGGAAGATCTGCTCTCTCAAAAATGAGTGCCCCCTGGTTCCTCCGACGCTTCGGAGCTGGAGGCACCACCATAAATCCCGACGCTTCGGGACGGACAAATCGTTCGGGTTTTTTGGTTTTAAATACACTTGGTGTACGACAAATATCTTCTTTTTTATCTATGTTGCAAATAATGGAACGCAGAAGGCACTGATCGGGCAGTCCCGATTCCTCGGGACACTGATACAAACTGCGTAAATCATAAAAATCAGCGTTATCAGCGTTCTTTTTTATGAAATATCAGGAAAGTGATTTTTGTCGTGCACCCATACACTTATAAAATGCATTTTCTGTATATCATTTACAGCAGGTCCATCGGCACATATTATGTCGGGGAGACCCATGATATGGATGAACGCTTGGTCAAGCACAACAATCACATCTATTCAAAAGGGTTTAACAAATCTGCAAATGATTGGATCGTTGCTCTAAAATTTGAATACTTTACACTAATAAATACAAATCTTTTTAGGCTAGAATTTGGCATGCAACATTTTGTACATTAAAAAGGTACAAAGTTACAGAAAGGGGTTAAAGAATTTAAAATATATTATCTTATTAAGCCCTAATTTAACTCATTACTTTTTTTTTGCATTCACCAAATGTTTATTTTCGCAAAATTATTTTTAAATAACATGATGGTTTGGGGCCTGTTCCTTTTGGGAATACTTATTTTTTTGGCGTTGGATTTAGGGGTCTTTAACAAAAACCCCCATAAAATAAGTGTAAGGGAAGCCTCTTTTTGGACAGGCCTATGGATTAGTTTGTCCTTCTTGTTCTCTACTGTCATTTATTGGCTCTACAATACCGGTAGGATAGATAATGTCAATGCGTTGACACCAATGGATGCCACCATTAAATATATTACCGGATATTTGATAGAGCTGTCATTAAGTATCGACAATATCTTTGTGATCGCGGTTATTTTTAGCTCCTTTAATATTCCACAAAAATACCAGCACCGGGTCCTGTTCTGGGGGATTTTGGGTGCTATCGTCTTTAGGGCCTTAATGATATTTTTTGGAGTGGTCCTCATCAAAAAATTTAGCTTTGCAACCTATCTGTTTGGTGCTTTCTTGCTTTTTACAGCATATAGGATGTTGGTTTCAAAGGCAGAGAAGTTTAACCCAAAAACATCCTTTATTTACAGAAATTTAAGAAAGGTAATGCCCATAACCTCACACATGCAGGGGCAAAAATTCTTTATAAAAATGCACCATATTACCGCTGCCACTCCATTGTTTATGGCTCTAGTGGTTATTGAGTTTACCGATATCCTTTTTGCCCTAGACAGCGTACCCGCCATATTGGCCATAACCTCCGATCCCTTTCTGGTGTTCAGTTCCAACATTTTTGCCATATTGGGTTTACGGTCCATGTATTTCTTTCTGGCCAACATGCTAGACCGCTTTGGCTATTTAAAATACAGTCTGGTGGCCATTTTATGCTTTGTGGGCGTCAAGCTTATTCTGGCACACCATTATAAATTTCCGGAATGGATATCTTTGGCCTTTATTGCCCTGGCCCTACTTACAGGCATTGTCGCATCTTTAAAACATGAACCCAATAAGCACTAGTTTTTACAAGGGACTAGAGTCCCTTGAACCTCCCTTGCCCCCTCAAGGGACTAGAGTCCCTTATAACTCCCTTGCCCCTCAACAATGGCAATTTCTTCTTCTGTCAACCCATACAGCCCATACACCATTTGATCTATTTCTGTTTCTGTTTGGGCAATTTGGATCTTTAGCGATTGGGCTTTTTTCTTATTATCCTCAAACAGTTCCAACCACTCAAACTCGTCTTTTTTGGTGAGTGCTGTGCCTCCTGCTTTTTTAATGGCCTTGTTGAGTTCTTTAATAAAGTCTGCAAAGTCCAGCTCGTGCCAGTTTTCAAGTTTGCGGGTTGGTTTTTCGATTTGAAACTTCGTCGAAATGTAATTCTGAAATCTTGAATCTAAAAGTTGAAAGTCATTCATAAATCCAATAACGTTATTTGCTTTACTCTCAAATTGCTTTTCGTTTTTTAGTTCAGGAATAGGGATTTGTTCGAAATATTGAGGTTTTACTTCAATGTACCCACCGCTTCGTACAACACATATCGATTTAAGAAACTCCCAAACCACTTTAGAATTAAGAATACAGAATAAAGCTTTATTATCTACTGGTAAGAATACAGCTGGGGCATTAACGAAAGTACCTTTTGCATCAAAACAGAATTTATTGGTATTTTGAAGATTGGGGAATATAATTTTAGGCTTATCAAACAAGTCATAATAAGCACAATTTCTTAATTCCCACCAATAATCCCCTTTGTCATATCGTTTAATCGCGCTTTCTTTGTATGGCATTAAGTGGTTCAAAATTTCTGGAAAATCACGAACTAAAGCGTTAAGTTTTTCTTCTTCTGTTGACTTTTCAGGATAAGACTCATCAGTCCATTTACTTTTAAAAAGAATTAGCTTTTGTTCTGCTTTCTGAACGTTCCATTTTTTAATTTCCTTCCCTTCCAAAATCGGTTTTATATGCTCTGAATAAGGCCAATTATTTTTAACAATAAAAGCATCATTTAAAGCTGTTTTAACGCCATAATAGCATTTCCCATAGGTTTCTTTTAAATTAGAAAATTGAGAAATCTTATCTAAAATTTTAGCTTTCCCAACTGAAGATAAGGACCAACTATTGGAATCCAAAGAGTCTTGTAAAACTTCAATTTTATTTTCAATATCAATATCTATTACCCTGTTTTGTGAAGATTTTGGAATTTTAATATACTTAAATTTACTCTTGTTATTATAATAATTTTGAAGTATAATTATAACTGGATATGTAGTTGCTCCTTCAAATATTTTAACTTCTGTAAAGTCTATGTATTGTTTTAGATTAGTTCTTGTAGCTAAATAGTCTCTTAATACTTTTCCTGCTGTTGTTTTATCGAAAGTATTGGATATATAACCCATTAAACCTTTTTTGTTTATAATTTTTGAACCTAATTCATAGAAATAGGCAAATAGGTCACTTGCGGAGTGATAAACTTTATAGTTCTTTTCAAAATATCTTAAATATTCGGTAAGAAGTTCGGCTCTTACATAAGGCGGATTCCCAATCACCACATCAAAGCCGCCAAGGTATTCTGGCTTAAAGGCATCATCTACGCTACAGCACATAGTATCGATAAGGTCTTGTAATTGTTTGCTATGTGGTGGTAACTGGTGCTTTTGCCGGTTGCTTTGTATATACTTTAGGGTATTGTGCAACTGCTCGGTGCTGGTAATCTCTTTCGGCGCACTGTACTTTTGTTGCCACAAGGGCGTATTCGACAAGGGAGCGTGCTCCCTTGTAGCACCACGCACTCTGTGCACCATCTTGGAAGTAACCGACTTTATTTTTTGCATGATCCCCGGTACCTCATCAAGTTCGCAGACCAATAGTAAATGGATATGGTCGCCACAAATATTGTATGCCAATAACTGGAGCCGATCCTCCTCTACAATAGTGGCCAGGGTTTGGGTAATGACCAAATTATCGTCCGTTGTAAAATAGTGTACATTCGGATAGGGATTGGTACCCATGGCTCTACGTTCGCGAACCTTGTAGGTTTTCATGCGTTCAGAAGTCCTGCTATCGTGTACGGACGTGGTAATGTGGTACGCCTTTTTGTCCTTTTCTTTAAAGAGATGCGGAAACTCCGTTTCCCAATTGAAAGCTTTATCGCCGGCTACTTTTTTGTCGTTTATTAAAGAGTTGCCACATTTAATGTTGTTGCTCAGATCGTTGAGTTTACGGCGAGGTTGTGCAGTACGTAACCAAAGGGAAAGTTTGGCGATTTCTACACTTTCCTCATTGAGGTCAACCCCATAGATGTTGTTTTCCAATATGGTGTTTTCTATATCGCTTAAAATAAGGCTGCCCCCCGTGACCTTGGCTTTAAGCTCGTCTATGTAACGGTGCTCTTTTATGAGAAAGTCCAACGCTTGGTTTAAGAATGCACCAGAGCCACAAGCGGGGTCGCAAATGGTGATTTGCAGGAGCCATTCACGGTAGGAATCCAACACCCCCAACAGTTGCTTTTTGGTGTTTTGGTGCGTGCCCTTTTTGACCTCAAAATAGGCTTCCTCCTTAAAGCCTAGGGCTTCTTTTTTCTCTTGGCAGAGCTTGCCAACGGTATGTTCTACGATGTATTTGGTAATGTATTTTGGGGTGTAGAACACACCATCCTTTTTACGTTTGCTTGTTTGCTTATCAAAGGCACCGCCTTCAATTTCGGCATTCACGCTTTCAATCTCGTTGAGTGAGTTTTCAAAGATATGCCCTAAAATATTGACATCCACCTGACTGCTAAAATCGTATTTGGCGAGTTTGTAGGTATGTTTATAGAGTAAATCATCATCAATTTCGAGAGTGTCCAGAATGGCATCGGGGTTAAACAATCCACCATTGTAAGCGTAGATTTCTGCCCTTGAGGTGGTGCCCTTTCTGCCCGAATCCAAGAAATGGAAGTACTGTTTAAAGAGGTTGTACAATGGGCGTTCATCACCAAAATCGATGTCGGCTTTCCACTTATCCAAAATTTGTATGGTACTGTTTGGTGGTAAAAGGCCCCTGTCTTCGGCAAAGAAAATGAACAGAAAGCGGTCTATGAGCTTTTGCGATTTTTTGAATAGGGATAGTTTGACGTTTTTTTCGAGTGCTTTGTTCTCGTTAGTGTTGCTATCATCATGAGATTGCCGCACTTCGCTCGCAACGACCGATTCAATTTTCATACGTTTGGCATTGCGTTTTACCAAATCCCTAAAGAGTTCGCGTTTAAAAACCGAGTAATCGTTATAAAACTGTTTGGTAATGTTATCTTCAACCACCAAAGAGGCTTCTTTGATCGTTAGGGCAAGGTTATTATGGATGTTGTCTTTTTGCAGGCACAGATATAGCAAGGCGAATTCTTCCGGTGCCAACTGAAACAGGTTGAACTCCAAAAACTCGGTGGCATCATTAATATAAAATCGCAACTTCTCAAAATTCGATGTCACCACATATACACAACCTTTTTGATTGGCTTTATAGTCAAAAGCTTGTTTTCGGATACTTTCTAAATCCTTGGTGTTGGTCCCTTTTAATTCTATGACCCCAATGGCTGTATTCCCTTTTAGAATAGCTCCGTCTGCTTTCCCCGCACCGGTTTGATTTTTGAACTCGGTAGTGAGGTTGAAATTAGGATTGGGATTAAGGGTGTAATCCAGAATGTTTACAAAAAGTTCTATTAAAAACGTAGCTTGAAATTGTTCCTCTTTGGAATTTTTGATATTCTCTTGTATGGTCGCATTGTGAAAATAGGTGGTGTATTTTTTATAAGCTAGCCCTACCAAAGCATGATCCTGTTGCGTGAGATATGTTTTTAATACGGAGGTTTGGAATAACGCCATTTAGTATTTAAAAATGTTTAAACCTTAAAATTATAAAACCTCACGACACTTTCGGCAAATTATTTGTATTTCTTGCACCACTAACCAACGAATGACTTTTCCCTTTAGCTTCATGGGTTTCAACGGCCACCCTCAAGCCTCAACCCCCAGCACCACAATCCCAACACTGTTCTTGGCATTCAAAATTCTATTTTTATAGTATATTGCTATGAATGGAATATGAAGGTTTAAAGCAATAAGCATTCACACATACTAATGTTTGATATGAGTTATATTGAGATAAGATAGAAATCTGATTCATATTAAGTACTAACAAAGTTCAAATGACTATTTCCCGATACAATATGGCCTCTACAGGTATTTGATCTCCCAAAGCTATTGGGTCCAAAATATGAGCTTCTTCTTTGAGCAACTCCCTTAATCTAATGAGTTGTTCACCATAATCTTCATCCATTCCCGATACAAAATACATGGGTACTAAAATTGCTTTCATATATTATAAAATTAATAGTTGATTTTAGTCTGTCCTATTTTGATGATTCCACATATTCCCAATCAATCGAGTTCATAGGCCAGATATGGAGTTTTTTTATCTTGATACCATCTTCAAACCCCATTAATTCTATGTATTTTGCATCGGTATCTGTAAAATAAATTCGATCTGTAATGGATACTTGATTATTGATATAAATTTCAATCATCGATTTATCTAAATAAATATGAAGCTTGATATCTTTAGTATTTGAAACTGGTGCTTTAATTGCTGTGAATTTTCGTTCTGGATTATCTTGTATTTTATCAAAAACCACAGAATTTGTTGTAGGGTCAAAATAAATCATAGCTTGAGGGTTTCCAGAATTAGACTTTCTAACAATAATTCCTTTTTTATCCTTTCCTGATTTAAACTCTAAAATAATCTCAAGTTGATCTCCCTTTATTTCTTTTAAATCCTTTTTAAGTTTTGAAACTTCACAATTTTCACAGATTATCAAAGGTTTTCCCCTTAACGATTTAAGTTCATTAATAGGTGCAAAATTGAGTTCATCGCTCTTTCCAAGCCACAGGCTAATTGGTAAACCAGCATTATGAGCCCATCCCATATTATAGGTGTCGATATTCCCAAACTTTCCTTGAGCTATAGAAAAGACTATCGATCTATTGGTTTTAGGGTCCACAAGACCACTTTGTCCTGTAAACCCAAAATCTCCATAGTCCATTAGGGATGGTTTTTCTTGGTCTGGTATAAACTTTTTTGCTTCCTTGTCAAAAGCTCCAACCCAATAAAATACTTCCACATCAGCTTCATCCCTGAGTGGCAATACCATAAAAATAAATTTATTGGTGCTTGTACCATCCTCGTTAGGCAAAGGGAGAAAAACAGGCAACTCCCAAACACCTCCCATAAATGGATACTTTTTAATATCGGTTTGATAAAATGGATGAAGATAGTTCCAGTTTTTGGCATCTTCAGATTCAAACAAAGCAGCCGTTCCTCCTTTTTCAGCAATGCCACTACCAACAATCATGTAATACTTGGAATCTATTTTGAAAACAAAAGGATCGCGAAATTCCCTATGTAAATACTCTGATGGTTTTTCGACTATAATTCCAGATTTTTCCCAAGAGATTAGATTCTTATCGCTCTGGTCTTTAGGGTATGCTATTGATGTATATTGATTTTCTTTTTTAGCATCGTTTCCAGCTGTGTAGAAAAGCAAGGGTGTATTATCTTGCCCTATATAAGCCGAACCAGACCAAATACCATCAGGATCTACAGTTCCTTTTTCTGGAGCCAAAGCAATATCTGCATGCTTCCAATGAACCATATCGTCACTTACCCAATGCCCCCAATGAATTTGTTCCCAATATGGTCCAAAAGGATTGTGTTGATAAAAAAGATGATATTTGCCATTATAATATAATGGCGCATGAGGTTCATTCATCCAATGTGCTGGTGCAATGGCATGGTATTTAGGCCTAAACACATCGTCGAACTTGGTATAATCAAGTCTTAAATGTTTAGTAATATCTTGCCGTAGACGTGAATCGAGGTCAAGTACTATCTTATTGGAATCATTTAAAGGTTTAATGGAAATATCATCGATAATTCCACTAATCATATTGAACTTAAATTTTCTACCAAAACCACTGGCATTGGAATTTCTGCCAATAGTTAAAACATAATCATTACCACTAAATTGTTTATCAACCACTGAACTATCTAAAGGCTCTTTCAACAATTCTTTACCGTTTAATAGCACCTTTAAAGTCTGCGAGTCCTGTAAAATATTAACGAAATTCCATCTGTTTTTTTGTAGAAATAATTGATCGTTCATAAAACGTTTCTTATCATTTCCAATATCGTATTGAATGACCAATTGACCATGTTTTAGCAAACCCACTTTAAACCCAATTGAATCCTTTTTAGAAAAATAATCTATAATAGCCGCTAATTTATTATCTATGGCACTGTCAAAAGCTCTTGGAGCTATCCAGAAACTTAAATCAAAAGTTTTAGAAAGCTTAACATCTTCAATCTCCATATAAGTAGAATATCCATCGAAAAGGAGCGAACCTCCTCCTGAACCGATTGGTTTCCACAGGTAATGTGGGTTTTCAGATTCTAGACTGTATGGTGAATTATAAAGATGCACTTGATGGTCTTTTTGAAAAGTATTCCACCAGTTTTCACCATCAAAATCAATTTTCAGATTTTGAGCTTGTAATAAACTACTAATTAAGATAAAAAACAGTAAGATTTTATAATTATAATGCATGTTTTCATTGTTTTGTTGTCATTGAAATTTCACAATTAATTTTTCCGGAAGACATTAAGTGAATAATGACTTCCGGAATTTTAAAACTAACTCAAACAATTCACTTCTAACTTTAATTTATAATGACGCTAAATAATCAATTGAATTTTTATAAATCAATTGGACATTACTCAAATAAGGATTGTTTCTTGCATCATTCATACTCCACTCCATTCCACCAATGCCAATTGTAATCATATATCCCTTAAACCGATCCCAAGGTTTCCAAACTACAATTCCTGCAAATCCTTGACCATCTACGGCCCAATCCCATGCTGCTATTGGTTCTGCATTATATAATGAATTGAAGTTGGCATATTTTGGGCTATCAATTGGATCTAAATTCCACAATGCGTTATGGTCCTCTTTATATCCTCCATCAATAACAAAAGCCTTATTTGGTTCGTAAAATGTTAAGCCATTGGAAATATTATTTGCCAAAGAAGAACCTGTAAATCCAACACCCCAAGTATCTGGATTGGGCCCACCAGGTCCAGTACCAATAATATTTCTCAACCCGGAAGTGTCTCTTCCTAATTCCTCAACCAAACCAGTACCTAATAAGCCTGCAACTATTTTTCCTCCTTGTACATAAAATTTAGATAGCACATTTAAATTAGCCAATAAAGCTGCTGGCTGTGCCGATGAGCCTACTTGATCGTGTACATATAAAATAACATTTACTCCATCTAAAGTTTCATCAGATAAATTGTCATAAGAAATATAGACAAAGTCACCGCCGTATGTAGATTGTGTCCACTGTGCTGCTGCTTTGACATCATCATCGGCAATATCAGCAATTGCAGCTCCATCTCCTAAAAACGCAATTTTAGATGGAAGTAATGTCACATTTATAGTATAAAACCTGTCGCTAACACCATTGTTTACAACAACGGTTACAGAACTTGTTAAATCTAATGTTGAACCACTTTCTGGGCTAATGGTAGCACCCTCAGGAACCGTAGCTTCAAATATTACTGAAGCCAAATTAGTATTCCCTACTAAACTTACGTTTATTGTTCCGGCTAAATGGTCAATCTCGGCATTTTTGCCATTTATTGATACACTTTCAACTATATCTAGAACCGATGGACTATCGGTAAAATTTTCCCTATCATCGCAAGATTGCAGTCCTATGAATAGAACTACAATCGCGAAAATATTTTTTATAACTGCTTTATTCATAATTATCAGTTTATTAATTATTTAGATAGTCAATGATATTTGAGGTCAGTAATTCAATATTACTTTGAAAATCATTAACCCTTCCATCGTTAGAATTAAATTCATATCCAATAATAGTGTTCTCAAGTGAAATGATTCGACCAGCAAAATCTGTTCCGATACTTGAATCAAAATTTCCATCCAGTCCACCATTTGTTGGTAAAAATTCAATAGCGCCATACCCAAAAGCATCACCAATCCAACGTAAGGTTCCTAGTTTAACAGCATTCACGGTTTGTTCAAATAATAAGGCAGTATCTTGACCACAACATCCCGGTGATAAAATACCGTCCATATGTTGCCACCATATTAATCTTGCTTCACGAGTTCCGGCATTATATAGAGGAAGTTCTCCGTCACCATTAAAAGTCAAACCATTAAAAATTGGATGACCTCTACGATTTCCTGAATTATTAGAATCTCTTACACCTAACCCCCATACATCATCTGCTGGTCTATCTCTATCTACACAACCACCAACACCGGAACAGCCAAATTCTGTATAGCGATAGTTTCCTAATCCACGAGGTTGAGAGTAATCAGCTGGCATACGTCCCAATACATGAATAAAAGAAGTTGGATCTCCAGCTAAAAATATGTTTCCACCGTTTTTATACCAATTAGTTAAGGCAATTGCTTGTGGAGCTCCTGGTTGCAATTCTGCTGGCAATAAAGTCATCACATTAGTATCTGTTGCAAAATATTGAGTCCCACTAGTAAGAGGAGTTAAATAATACAACATAACTACATTGGTGTTTGCCAAGGCAGCTTCTGTTACATTTGCAATTTTAATATATGTAAAATCATCAGGATACTGGGCTTTTAAATATTCCGCTGCTGATTTGGCATCGTCATCAGCCAATGTATTTATACAATCTGCTTCTCCTAAAAAGACTACTTTTTGAGTTGAATCTGCGGCACTAATTGATACTTGATATTCTTTTGTTAAATTTTCAAGATTTGTAACTGCATAAGTTACAGGCCCTTGACTAAAGTCTTGTGCAACTCCAGATTCAGGTGAAACAGTCAATTCATCATTAAGTGAAATTATTGGTGCTATTGATGTCAAATCAGAACCTGCTGGAAGAATAACCGAAATAGTAGATAAATCATTATTTATCGTACCAGTTACAGCACACACATCTTCAGAAGTAGCAAAGGAGCTTATTAACGGAGATGCCAATTGAGTTACTGTTACAAAATAAGACTTGCCAGTAAAACCATCATTAGAGGTTATGGTATATTTTACCGGTGAAGAAAAATCTTGAGCCACACCAGATGCTGGACTTGCAGTGGTCCCACCAGGAATTGTAAACAGCGGTGATAAGGTCATGATATTTTCCTGACTGCCTACTGTTACCGCAATGGTTCCATTCACTTGGTCTATTGTTCCTTCATTTTCTCCAATTGAAAATGACATAATCATTGGATCACCAAAAGCATTTATTGTTGCTGTATATTCTCTTGAAACATCATTATTACTAACAGTGAATATTACTGGGCCTGAAGTAAAATCTACGGTACTTCCAGAAGAAGGGTCAATAGTAGCTCCTTCAGGTAAAGTGATAACCACTGTTACATTGCTTAAATCTGAACCAGCTGGCAAAGAATGAAATATTGTACCATTTGTATGGTTTATTGTAGCTGCCTCTCCATTAACTTCGAATGACCTAACAATTGAATATGTATAATCTGGTGCTAAATCTTGAAATTTAATTTCATCATCACAACCAGAAATAAATGTGATTACTATTCCTAAAACTAGGAAGGGAATCAGTTCAATAATTTTAGATATGTTTTTCATCTTAATAATTTTAGATATGTTTTAATTTTTAATAGTTTTTTATTTTAATAACCCGAACGTTGTTTATAAACACCCCCTGTAGCATCAATTTCTATTTGTGGTATTGGAAGATACTCATCTCGGTCAGCAGTAAAGGAGGCTCCACTATAGTAGCTTCTTTTTCCGCTTTCGGTTAACATGTAATCATTAATCCAATTGGCTGCAATGCCCCATCTTACCAAATCATAAAAATGATGTCCCTCGTTATTGAGTTCCAACCTTCTTTCCATCCTTAAAGCTTTTCTTGCGTAATCTTGGGTAATTCCACTTGTTGGATACAGTCCAATTGAATAATTTGAAGCATCCATTGCAGGATTATTAAAATCATAAACATAGGGGGAGGTTTTAGCCCTTGAACGAATTTGATTTATTATACTCATTCCTGTAGATAAGTCATTTAACTCAATGGATGCCTCGGCTTTCCATAATAGTACATCACTAAATTTAATGATTGCCCAATCCAATGCTCCTTTAGCCCAAGGAAATCCTCCGGAAGCTCTCAAATTCGAATTAGGGTCAATTTGATTTTTCTTTCTTACATAATACCCATAAGTTGCTATATCTCTATTCCAGTTATCCTGCATTGGCATTGGTGCCCAATGTTTCCAAGTTATTCCTGGGCGGCCAATAGCATGATCCAACCTTGTATCTACAGGGGTTGCTGTATCTCTTGGTGCTAAATCAGACGCATTATAAGTATCCAATAATGGTAAACCATTCCCATCAACTTTAAAGGCATTTACAATATTTTGTGAAGGTTTATCAAAATCATCCCCATTTAAATAAGGATGGTTGGTGTCGTCAGATGGCGAATCCGGTGAATTTAATAAGTTACCAAAATCAAGGTTTCCAAATTCAGAACCATCATCAATAGAATATTGAATGGCGAATACGTTTTCTGCATTTCCGTAACCAGGTGTTGAATATAATTTTTCTAAATCATCAACCAATCTATATGGTCCTGCAATTACTCTATCGGCGTTGGTTATAGCATCAGCCCATTGGCCTTGAAATAACTTGGCTTTTGCTAAGAATGCATAGGCTACAAGTTTATTGACCCTTCCCAATTCTGGTTGAGTATCAGGTAACACAGTTATTGCCGCATTTAAATCACCTTCGATTTTACCCCATAAAAAAGTTTCATCAAATGAGTTTTCAATATTAGGCACATTTGCTACTGGTGTATTTTCATCAATATAGACGAAAGACCCAAAGTTTTTCATCAACTCAAAATAGAAATGTGCACGTAAAACTTTTAATTCAGCAATTCTTAAATCTTTATTTGCAAAATCTGTGCTATTAGTTAAGGCTGTTACAGTACTATTTATACGATAAATTGCAAAATATACAGCTCGCCAAAGATTATACACATTTTCTGAAGATGGAAAAACTTGGTGAATTTCAAGAGCGTGCATACCGCCGCCTGGGTTGTCACCTACTCCACCACCACCTTTGTACGCATCTCCACTTCTTATATCTGAAAAACACCAATTGGAAGGTGCATGATCAAATGGCCAGTTATCTCTAAACTCACCTGTGTTGAACCTATAATCCAAACTACTATAAGCACTGACCACCAACTGTTCCAAATCTAAATTGTCTTCAGATATTACATTTTCCGGACTAACATCTAAATAGTCCTTTGAACACGATGCAAATCCTAAAATTATAATCGCTACAGTTATTAATAATTTAATTTTTTTCATTTTTTTAAAATTGTAAGTTAAACCCTAAACTGAATGTTTTCGTATGAGGATAAACTGCCATTCCGGCAATTCCAATACCTGTTCTACTCAATCCTGGAACTTCATAATCAAAGCCAGTAAATGATGTTATATTAATCAAATTCTCTGCCTGTAAATAAACTTTAGCAGTTTTTAATCCCAGTTTACTCAACCTTTCTGAATCAATGTTATAGGATATGTTTACACTTTTAAGCCTAAAAAACGAGCCGTCTTCTATGAAATAAGTTGATGCTCTTTTTTGATCGTTTGAATCGGCCGTGCTTAAGGCAGGAATTGTTGAGTTTGCATTACTTGGCGACCAAGCATCCAAAGTGTTTAAACCATGATTAAACCCGAAGTATGGGAAATCCAAAAGTTCTCTTTGTGCATTGTACATATCGTTTCCTTGACGGCCATCAAAGAATAATCCGAAATCCCAGTTTTTATAAGAAGAAGATAAGTTAATGCCATATATAAAATCTGGGTGCGGATTTCCAATAATGGTTCTATCATCTTGGTTTACTACACCATCACCATTTAAATCCCTATATCTTATATTGCCAAGTGCTTTACCCGTTTGTTCTGCATGAACGGCTACTTCTTCTGGCGTTCTAAATAACCCATCGGCAACATAACCAAAGTAAGACCCTATTGGATGTCCTACACCTGTAAAAGATACACCTTGAAGTATAAAGTTGTCGGAATCGTTTATAGAAGTAACTTCATTTTTGTAAGCAGAGTACGTGAGATCCACTCCAAATTTAAAGTCGTTTTTTAATTTAGAAGAATATCCTAAAACGATATCAATTCCTTTGTTTTCCATATCTCCAGCATTAAAGAACAAGGTACTTCCTGCTTCACCAAGTACGGAAGGTTGTATGGTTTGAAGTAAAAGATCTGATGTGGTCTTTTTATAAACATCAACAACAAAATTGATACGGCTATCAAATAAACTGGCATCCAAACCAACATTTGTCTGATAGGATTGTTCCCATTTCAAATCTGGGTTACCCACTTGGTTTGGGGAAACACCTAAATCAATTGGTCCTGTGCCACCTCCAGATAAATCATAATTACTGTTTTCTAAAGCTTGTTCAAAAAATGAATATTGAGCATATTCTAAAATATCGGCATTACCATTTCCTCCCCATGAAGCTCTTAACTTTAAATTATTAATTGCTTTTGAATCTTCCATGAAGTTCTCATTACTAATAGTCCAACCAACAGAAGCTGTTGGAAATACACCATATCTGTTATTTCTTCCAAAACGAGAATTTCCGTCACGACGAACACTGGCAGATGCATAATACTTATCGGAATAGTCATAAGAGACTTTACCAAACATAGACTCCCTTTTACTATCAGCTCCAATGCCATAGGCATCTAAAATTGATGAATCTTCAATTATTTCATATTGATCAATATTTCCAAAGTCAACATTGGTTCCTAAAGGAACTCTTATTCTAAAGTGTTCATTATCCTGAACTTTTCTAAACGTTTCATGTCCAACAAAAGCACTTATTGAATGGCTTCCAAATTCTTTGCTATAAGAAAGCAAATTGGTAAAAATATAAGTATCTGAAACATTTCTGTCTCTTGAAAATCTTTGATAATCTTGTCCGTCAAGAATAAATATATTACCTAGTGTACTCCCATTTTGATTAAACGAAGCCGTATGTTCGTTAAACTTAAAACTATTGTGGTCAAAATTAAATTTGGTACTAAACTTTAATCCTTCAATAATTTCGTAATCTGCATAAACATTACCGAATGTTCTCCAGGTTTTCTGTACATTATCTTTATTTATGTGCAAAATAGCCAATGGATTCCATTTATCTTGCAATCCAGCTCCTGTAGGGCCTCCCCAACTACCATCTTCTCCATAAACTGGGATTAAAGGGTTTTGAAGTAAGGCCTCTTCCATGGAATTTCCTCTTACTTCCTGAAAGTTTGCAACCGTTAAATTTTCTCCAATTGTTAATTTGTCTTTTAGTAATTTAATACTTGTATTTAATCTTAAAGTGGCACGTTCGTAATAAGTATTTCGTATAATGCCATCATCTTTTGCATAGCCTAAACCACCAAATATTTTCCAGTTATTTTTTGCAACAGAATATCCAAAATCGGTCGTTGTAGAAATTGCATTTTTAGTAATCACATCTACCCAATTAGTATTAGAAACCCTCAAGTTATTATTAGCATCTAAAAACTCTGGCAAGGGAGTCCCCGGAGTATACACAAAGTTTCCTGCCACTACTGGAACTCCTCCATTTGCACGATATCTTACATCTAGCCAATCTTGAGCACCTAAAACACTAAAATCCTCTCTAATCGTATTTAAAGTTATACGAGAATCTAATGTAATTTTGGTAGTTCCACTTTTTGCTTGTTTAGTGGTAACAATAATGACACCTCTTGCAGCTTCAGTTCCATAAATACCCGCCGATGCAGCATCTTTTAAAACTTGAATGCTTTCAATATCATTTGGATTTAAACCTGCTGGACTGCTAGTTTGCACACCATCTATTACCCATAATGGACCAGTACCGCCAAATACAGATGTCAATCCCCGAATGGATATTTGTGTGTCATTTCCACCAGGAACTCCAGATGAAGTTAACGATAACCCCGGTACTTTAGATTGCAGTTTTGATATAACATTAGGCGTTGCTACTGAATTTAATTCATCAACATCAACAACCGTAATGGCACCTGTGATGTCTTTCTTCTTTTCAGTAGCATACCCAGTCACAATAACAATCTCAAGCTGTGCAATATCTTCTTGTAGCACTACATTGTAATTTGCTCCATCAGCCACAGTAATTTTAGCCTCCTTATAACCTACATAGGAAATAACCAATACATCTCCCTGTTTTGCTTCCAACTGATAGTTTCCATCAAAATCAGTTGTTGTTCCCTTGTTTGTTCCTTGTATTAAAACGGTTGCTCCAGGTAAGACTTGTCCATCACTTTCCGAGGTAACGGATCCATTAATTGTTACATCCTGACCGAAGGCGACCATTGAAAATAAAAACAAACAAATAAATTTTAGTTGTTTCATATTAATTAAAAATTTGTTCTTCATTTAGTTTAATTGATTTTGTTAGTAAAACTTTCATTTCTTAAATTGAACTGGAAATGATTTTATGAAATCAAGAATTCAAATTGGACATAAGAGTTCTTTTTATATAATTTTTTCCATTGGATTTTGGTTTTAGTTGTTAATATCATATAAGTTTATATCTGCTGTTGCAGTACCTCCAATGGCAAATAAATCTACCCCAGTTGCATTGGTAAATGTTGGAAAAAATCGTCCAGTAAAATGCGCTTTATTATCTAAAAAGACTTCTAAAACGGAACCATCAATAAATATTCTTAAATTAATTGTACTTCCTGGAGAAATGGAATAAGACCCTTTTCTAACATCACGTCTTACTTTAGTACTTAAAGATGAGTTAGCAGCATCAACCACCCATTCTTGGGTTATCATATCATAATATACTCTATAAAACTCTTCATTATTGGGTGTTTTACCGAAAATAAACCCTATCTGATTCGCATCACCTGTATTAATTATAGCTTCCATTTCAAAATGACGTCCATTGTAATTATTCAAATAATTTGAGCCTCCAGCTTGGATGGATAGTCCATTAAAACTAATTACGCTACCTCGCAAACTGTTTAAATTGGGGTGCGGTTTTACTATAACATTATTGTTTGCGTCAAGATCCCAAACTTGAGGTACACTAAATAAATTGGCCCAACCTTGTTCCATTTGGAAGTCTGCATTTACTTCATCTGGTATAATACCAATTGCTGTGGTGAGACCAGTTTGATCAGTTGTAACAGTAGGAGATAAAAAACCATTAACTACTTCTAAATTTTTAGGTATTGTAAAATCTGGTGTAAACATTCCGTTTTCAAATTCCCCAATCCAATAAAATGTCCTGGCTGGAGTTGCATCTGGTGTTTTTTGCACCAATAACATTTCTTTTCCGTTAGGAAATTCATATAAAATGGGTACTTCCCAAAAGGCACCTTCCCCATTAGCCTTACTCCCTTGTAAAGAAATGCCTCCATAAGTCCAGCTATTAAAATTTGTGCTACTATAGTACACTACATTACCTCCGGTAGACGAAATACCACTACCTATAATCATATGATATTTTCCGTCTTTAAACCACACAAAAGGATCGCGAAAATCCATATCAACTGTGTTTGGAGCAGTTGGAATTACTGGATTACTCTGATTTTTATTAAGAGTTTGATAATTATCAGAAGAAGTGGCTGTTCCTATCCCCGCTTTTACTCCATCAACTCCTGTATACACAACTGCAGGCGTACCATCTTGAAGAATTATTGAGCCTCCACTCCAAATACCAAAATTATCCCAACCTGGAGTAGGCCATAATACTGCATTTTGTTCATCCCATTTCACCAAATCTGTACTTGTGAAGTGGCCCCAATTTTGTTGAGAGATACCCAAAAACACCTCGTTTTTTTGATAAAACATGTGGTATTTATTACCTTGGTATATCAATCCATAAGATTCATTCGCCCAACCATAATCAGGAATTGGATGATATGTAGGACGATTACTATCACCAGAAAAATCTATGCTGTTTGAATAATTTACTGTGTTTGGAGCATTGTAGTTGTTTTTTATTTTATTAACATTTTCTTGAGTAGCTTCACCAGCATAAATTTTTATCTCATCTAATGCACCTGAGAAATAATCAATATCGTAAATACCCATCATTTCATTCATTGTGTTTTTACCTATGGACACAGGGGTGTTGGTTGTTGGCCAAGAGATGCTCCCCGATGGCACATTAGCAGTTTTAAGTGCAACACCATTTAAATAAATTATAACATATTTCTTTTCTGAAGTCAAGCCAACGACTACATGATTCCACTGATCTCTTTTTAAACTTTCAGTAGTAATTTGTTCAGAAAAAGCACCATTTATATAATATTGAACAACTATCTGTCCGTATTTATTCAACCCTACCATTACTCCTGTATTAGAGTTTATAGAAGTTAAAGCCAACATGGCGGCTTTTCCAATTGGATAAGCTTTCGGTGATGTCCATAAAGACACAACAAAATTCATATTGGGCATTTGACTGGTTGGCAATGTTCCCTTCACTTCATTGGAAAGCCCATCAAAAAATAACCCATTCCCTTGAACACCACCCATCCGGTTTACGGCACTTCCCATAACATTAAAGTCATTATCTGTAAAAGTCTCTGATGTAACAGTACCTGAAGTTTCGCTAAATTTAAACTCGAAAATTTCCCTTAACACATTGGTTGGCATTGGATCTGGATTTGGATTTGGACTAGGACTGTCAGAAGCTTTACTACAATTAAAAGCAAAGACCAAAATTAACGCCCCAAAAAAGTGTTTTAAATTCAATATTTTATGTTCGTTTTTATTAATCATGACTTATTGAATTTATTTTAAAATTTTTAATAATTACTTCCTTATTTAACCTAAAGGATGTGTAATTTTCTGTTGGAAATATTTGATTGGTCATGACATAATCTCCATCATTGATAAATATTTCAATTGAAGAAGCATCCAAAACCAATTTAAAAGACAGTTTATCCACTTTTCCAATAGACAAAGTTTGAATTGAACTGTTTTTAAATTTTTCATTAAAATCAACTTGTCCTGATTGGCTTCTGTCAAGCCTCAATATACCTTCAACAGTATTGTAACTGATTTTAAAAGCTTCATTATTATTGTTTGACAAGACGATATTGATACTATCCTGTATTTCAGCATCAAATGAAATCATACTTTCTTGTAACTTATCATAACTAAAAGTATAAGGTACTTCTCCTGTAATTTCGTTTTCAGGAATGGCATTTGTTATGAGAGCAAAACCTTTTAATAAACCACTCTTTAAGTAATATTGATTATTATTTTTATATAATGACAACTCTCTAGGAAGCGTCATGGCGCTTCGCCATGTTTTGGTAGGTGTAGTTGTAGCATAATTCCAATTGCTCATCCAACCTATAAAAATTCTCTTGTCGTTTGGCTCATTATTAAAAGTGACCCCAGCATAATTATCGGTTCCATAATCTACCCAACGACTAGTTTTCTGATTGGTTGTAAAGGATGTTCCATCATAATCTCCAACAAAATACCGCGTTCCTGAACCGCCATTTGGAGCTCCATTACCATGACTCACTATTAGTACCCATTTTTCTTCTTGGGTTCCATCAACTTTCAACTTAAATAAATCTGGACATTCCCAGACACCCAAAGGTGGGTTATCCTCAAATTTAAACTCACTTATTTTAGACCAATCTTTTAGATTTTTGGATTCATAAAACTGAACATGATCTTTTGCCACCAAAACCATTTGCCAAATTGATTTCTCTTCATTCCAAAACATTTTTGGATCACGGAAATCTCTAATCCCAGGATTTTTGATAACAGGATTGTTTTCATACTTTTTCCAACTTTCGCCTTCATCATTACTAAAAGCTATACCCTGAGTTTGAAAATCAATTTCACCCGCTTTTTCCTTAACAGGATCATGATAGGTGTACATAGCAACCATGGCATCTTTTCCAAAGCCAGAAGTATCGTTCTTGTCAATAACTGCGCTTCCCGAAAAAATATACCCAAGAGAGTCTGGATAGAGGGCAATGGGTCTATGTTCCCATTGAAGAAGATCTTTGCTTTTTGCATGTCCCCAATGCATCGGCCCCCAAACTGTGCTGTCTGGATAGTATTGATAAAATAAATGGTAATTCCCATTTAAATAAACCAACCCGTTAGGATCATTCATCCAACTTGTTTTTGGTGTAAAGTGAAATCTTGGACGGTATAGTTCTTCTTCAGAATGCATTATTATACCTATGGTTGAACTTTCTTGATCATAGCCATTATTGAACTTGCATGCTACAAAAAAGGACAAACAAAGTATTAGTAAGAGTTGACGTTTCATATTTTTAAACTTCCTTTATTAATTTTTTACTTAATTCTTCCAATGAAACACCATTGGTTTCCGGCATCAAAAATGCCACAAACAGTAACTGAAAAACCATCATAATCGCAAAAAACAGAAATACTACACCAGCTCCAATTGTCGCGAATAGGATGGGTACCAAAGAAGGTACAACAGCAGCCAACACCCAATGCACTGAGCTACCAAAAGATTGTCCTGAACCTCTTAAATGATTTGGGAAAATTTCAGAAATAAATACCCATATCACTGTGCCTTGTCCTATGGCGTGTGCTGCTATGAACATAAATAGGAATATAGGCATACTGCTTCCCTGCCAATTAAAGAAGAACCCACAAGCCACCAAAGTCAACGAAATGATGTAACCAATAGAACCATAGTACATAAGTTGTTTTCTTCCTAATTTATCTATGAGATAAATTCCTAAAAGTGTAAACACCAAATTGGTAATCCCAACACCTATGCTACTTAAAAGTGCTGAGCTTTCTTCAAGACCGGCCTCCGTTAAAATTCGAGGCGCATAATATAAGAAGGCATTGATCCCCGATAGTTGATTAAAAAAGGCTATCAGAAAAGCTAGAATTATTAGAAATCTATATTTTTTTAGAAAAATGTTCTCATTAGGAACTGTATGTTCCATTTCATCTTTGATCTCCACCATTAATTTTTCGGGATCAAGATCAGGGTTGATTATTTTAAGAACACGTTTGGCCTCATTGTTTCTGAATTTGGTAAGCAGCCAACGTGGGCTTTTTGGTAGTGTCAGGGCAAACATTGTGTATAAAGCAGCTGGAATTGCTTCTACACCTACCATCCAACGCCACGCATTCTCGCCAACACTGTTAAGTAAATAATTAGATGCAAAAGCAACTAGAATACCTAATACAATATTGAATTGATAGAGACCAACTAATTTACCTCTATCTTTTGCAGGTGCAATTTCGGATATATAGGCAGGTGCTGCAATAGTTGATGCACCCACACCTAAACCTCCAATGAACCTAAAAACAGCAAAGGTAATTGGGTCGTTGGCTAAAGCTGAACCCAATGCAGATATAGTATAAAAAACACCAATCCAAATCAACGTTTTTTTACGACCAATTTTATTGGTTGGAATACCTCCAAAAAAAGCACCAATCACTGTTCCCCATAGTGCCATTCCGATGACTACAATACCATGGAACATATCTGATGAACCCCATAATAACTGTAACTTCTTTTCTGCACCTGATATTACTACTGTGTCAAACCCAAATAAGAAACCAGCCAAGGCTGCTGTAATGGACCAGATTAGTATTTTTTTGCTCATTACCTAAATTGATTTTTTGTAAATCTATTAAAGCAATTATGCAATCGTTATAAGGATTGTTACATTGTTAAAAAAAAGATAAAATTATAGCATAAATGAAATTAACTAATTGATAATATGATATTTATGAATTAAAAAATAAAAAATTAGTCAATAAAAAAATTAAATGGATGGTAATTTTGTTACATTATTGGGTAATATAGTTGAGAAAAAAATGAGAATCAGCTATTTATTTCTGAAATACTTTGGAGTTTTACCAAATTTATTCTTAAATGATTTTGAAAAATATCCTGGTGAAGAAAAACCAACCGAATAACCTATTTCGGTAATTGAAAGGTTTGAATCATTTATGAGGACTTTGGCTTTCTCCAATCTGAAATTTTGAATATAATCACTTACATTGATATCTAAAATAGCTTTTATTTTCCTATAAAGTTGAACTCTAGAAATATTTAATTGATTGGCCAATTGCTCCACTGAAAAAGTTGAATCGTCAATATTTTCAAGAATTAATTGATTCATATTAGCAATGAAGTCTTGTTCATACAAGCCCATTTGACCATTGCCCTCAATTTTATATATATTCTTTATGTAATATTTTCGTAGTCTTTCACGGTTAAATAATTGGTTTTTAATTGATTGGTATAATATTGTAAAACTAAACGGTTTGGTTAAATATAAATCGGCTCCAGATTGTAAGCCATTAACATAAGATTCCTTATTATCATTGGCTGTTAATATTATGGTTGGAATATGAGATGTCCTCATATCTTTCTTCAATATTTGACAAATCTCAAATCCACTTTTACTAGGTAAATTCACATCACATATAATAATATCTGGAACATGTTCAAACGCTTTATCAATTGCATCACTACCATCTGATGTATAAACACTAAATTCAAACGACAACTTACTGCTCAAATATTTTACCAAATCTGGATTGTCCTCAATAATCAAAACTGAATGGCGAGAATCTTCATTTGATTTGTTTTGCATAATGAATGCATCATCTTCATAATCCAAATCAAAGCTTAAAACAGTATTATCAACAATTTCTGGTTCATAAACAATCTCATCGGAATTTAAATGCACATTTCCTTTATACAATGTAATAATAAATTCAGCACCATTGATTGATTGTACTTCAATTGACCCTTTATGTAATTCCACAAATTCTTTTGACAGGTGCAATCCTATTCCCGAACTAGATTTGTTATTGTTGGAGCCTTGATAAAATGCTTTAAAAACGTTTGATATTTCTGCATTTGGTATTCCAATTCCAGAGTCCTTAAAATATATCTTCACAAAATTACTTTCCAAATCATCAACAATATTGATTTTAATTGTGCCATTGTTCGGTGTAAATTTAAAAGCATTGGATAGCAAATTGAAGTAAATTTTATCCATTAAGTTTCTGTCTAAATAAACATTTAAATATTCATTATTCGTTTCTAAAGAGAAATTAATGTTCCTTTTCTGTGCTTCACGTTCAAAGTCCCCTACAATTTCTTTCGAAAAAAGATACAAATTTGTGTTGGATGCTTTTAGAATAAACTTGCGGTCTTCAATTTTCCTAAAATCAATTAACTGATTTATGAGACGCAATAATCGCTTTGAATTATTGAATATCAGTCCGACTTCTCTTGTAAATTTACTGTCTCTAACGGACTTGTTTTCTGTCAAAGATTCAATAGAGGATAGAATCAAGGTAATGGGAGTTTTAAACTCGTGAGATAAACCAGTAAAAAAATTGGTCTTGGCTTCGTTTATTTTTTCAATTTGATTTCGCTGTATTGTAATTTTTTTATTTCGTAATTCCAGTTCTCTTTTTTTCTTTTTTAGTCTATTACCTGAATAAATACTCAATGCAGCCAAAAGAATACTTATTATCAATAAAGCAGCAAGCAACTTTAAGGTATTATTTTGAGTGGTATATGTTTTTTCCTGTTGTTTTATTTTTTCTTGCTGCTTTTCTATATCGTTCTGATGTTGATCAATTTTATCAAATTGATTTTTCATTATATCAGCATTGTGGATATCTATAATGGTAGTATTAAGCGGGTTGATTTTAGGTACTTCTTCACCCTTTACAATCTTTGCCACTAAATTAATAGCTTCTGCACCGCCAGTAGGATACAGAATCGAGGCTTTTAGAATACCTTTTCTAACCAAGTCTATACCTCCATTATCATTATTAAGGCCATCAACACCAATAAAATTTATTTTATTTGAGACCCCTTTTTCTTTAGCAATTTGCCATGATTCAAATGCCAATACATCATTAAAGGCATAGAAAAAATCGACATGTTGATTTTCAAGTGAATCGAGAATACGTGATAATATTTTTTTATGTTCTGTAGGATTGGTGTAATTAATACTTGCTATTACATTTATATTTTCTAAACTGTCAACCACCTCATGAAATCCTTGGCTCCGTTCAACTGAAGGGGAAGCATTGTCTCCAATTTTAAGTTCTATTACATTTGTTGGGGCTTTTGCCAAATTGGCGATGAAATTTCCTGCATTTCTGCCTACTTCCAAATTGTCGGCACCCACATAAGCCGTATACTTATTTGAGTAAATCTTACGATCTATTATGACTACAGGTATGCCTTTATCAAATGCCTTGGAAATAACGGGAACCAATTTGTCAGATAGCATAGGAGAAATAATAATAGCATCAAAACCATCAGATATCATCTTATCAATCTGTTCAATCTGCAACTCAAGGTCGTTATCTGCTTCATAAATTTTAAGCTCAATTTCAGGTAATAATGAGGCTTGAACCTCCATTGAATGATTCATGGCCTGTCGCCAAGGATGGTCACTTATACATTGTGAAAAGCCTATTTTATATACCTTTTGATTTCCATCATTACTGCAACTAAATAGACAAAAGATGCTTATCAGAATAAGTGGTCTTATAATATTGTATGAAAACAATCTTTGCATATAAAAGTTTTGCCAATTGAACCAATGTATAAATTTATTATATAAAATATATCATTTCAAGAAAATAAGTTTATTGCTCGTCACATTACAGCTTAAATATCACAGATAAAATGTTTTTATTTAAAGCTTTTATCTTCTAGTATTTTTTGGATTTCATCGTAATTATTGTAAATGGCTCCTCCCACTTTTGTAAAGGGTATTGTGAAATTGATATGTGGGTTTTGTAGTGTTCTAGGAGAAATGCTTAAAAGTTTGTGTTTAAATGTCGAGTAATCCTTATAGAACTGTTTGGTGATCTTATCCTCTTGTTCTAAAGAGGCTTCTGTAATAGACAGAGGAAGATTGTTTTAAATGTTATCTTGCTGTGAGAAGTTTAAAGCTTCACACCTTTGACTT
>DASWKU010000317.1:0-5240 GCA_036396455.1 Flavobacteriaceae bacterium | reverse complement strand
TCATTACCATGGATGCCGATTTGCAGGATAACCCCGATGAAATCCCCGAACTTTACAACATGATAACCAAGGAGGGTTACGATTTGGTTTCCGGATGGAAAAAGAAACGGTATGATTCCATTATTTTTAAAAATTTGCCTTCGAAAGTATATAATTGGGCTGCACGTAAAACATCGGGAGTTAAGCTCAACGATTTTAATTGTGGCCTTAAAGCTTACCATAAAAATGTGGTAAAAAACATCGATGTTAATGGAGAAATGCACCGATATATCCCGGTCTTGGCCAAAACCGCTGGTTTTGGCAATATCGGAGAAAAAGTGGTACAACATCAGGCCAGAAAATATGGGGAAACAAAATTTGGTATGGATAGATTTATACATGGACTTCTCGATTTGATCACCATTTGGTTTTTATCCCATTTTGGTAAACGCCCAATGCACCTGTTTGGAGCTCTTGGTGTTATTATGTTTATCATCGGGTTTGGTTTTACCCTTTATCTTGGAATTGATAAATTATTTTTAAACCCTTTTGGAAGGTTGATTACCCAACGACCTCAATTTTATATGGCACTGGCCACCATGATTATTGGTACACAGTTTTTTATTGCGGGTTTTTTGGGCGAACTTATTTTAAGAACGCAAACACACAAAGATCGTTATTTGATAAAGGAAGAGTTGAATTTCTGAACCTTCAATTCAAATTAACCTTTTATTTCACTTTAACATTTTAGTAAATGCTTATTTTTGCTACATACTTTTGGCATCATGAATACTATTGAACCTGAATTATTGGAAAGAGTCCATACGTGGCTGACACCAACTTTTGAAAAAGAAACTCAAGATTATATCAAAAACCTAATCGCTACAAACCCCAAAGAGCTCAAGGAGAGCTTTTACAGGGATTTGGAGTTTGGCACCGGTGGCATGCGGGGTGTGATGGGCATTGGCACCAACAGAATCAATAAATACACATTGGGGAAAAACACGCAAGGATTGAGCAATTATTTGTATAAATCATTTCCCAATGAATCCATAAAGGTGGCCATTGCCTACGACTGTAGACACAATAGCAAATCATTGGCAAAAGTGGTTGCCGATGTGTTTTCGGCCAATGCAATCGAGATCTTTATATTTGAAGACTTACGCCCCACTCCTGAGCTTTCATTTGCCTTGAAATATTTGGGCTGTCATTGCGGCATTGTATTGACAGCATCCCATAATCCACCGGAATATAATGGCTATAAGGTCTATTGGCAAGATGGTGGACAATTGGTTCCACCACAGGACAGCGAAACCATTACAGAAATTGAAGCTGTTGAATATTCAAAAATTAAATTTGAAGCCAATACTGCTTTAATCCATTTTATAGGAAAAGAAGTTGACGAAGTCTTTATAAGTGCTTCAATCAAAAATGGAAGTTTTACTTCTAAAGACACCAAAGATAAATTGACGATTGTGTTTACATCGCTTCACGGAACTTCCATTACGACCGTTCCTGAAACCTTGAAACGCGCTGGTTTTGACAACGTTCATATTGTTGAGGAACAACGGGTTCCAAATGGGGATTTCCCAACGGTAAAATCACCAAACCCTGAAGAGCCCGAAGCACTTAAAATGGCCTTGGAATTGGCCGAAAAAGTAAATGCCGATATCGTTATTGGTACAGACCCCGATTGTGACAGATTGGGTGTGGCCGTAAAAAATTTGGAAAATAAAATGGTGTTGTTGAACGGCAATCAAACCATGTTGATGATGACCGATTTTCTTCTCAAACAATGGAAGAAAGAAGGAAAAATAAAAGGCAAGGAGTTTATTGCTTCCACTATTGTTTCAACGCCGATGATGGCCGTTTTAGGTAATGCCTATGGCGTTGAATACAAAGAAGGATTAACAGGTTTTAAGTGGATTGCAAAAATGATCAAGGACTTTCCCGAACTTGATTTTATTGGTGGTGGTGAGGAAAGTTTCGGATTTATGGTCGGTGATTTTGTTCGTGATAAAGATGCGGTAAGCTCAACGCTTTTGGCCTGTGAAATTGCCGCACAAGCCAAAGCCAATGGAAGTTCATTTTACAAAGAATTGGTTCAGCTATATGTTGAGCATGGATTTTATAAAGAGCGATTGATTTCGTTGACCAAAAAAGGAATTGAGGGTGCCAATGAAATTAATCAAATGATGATCGATGCTCGAAATACGCCACTTTCGGTTATCAATAGCTCCAAGGTGGTAAGAATTGAAGATTATGACTTGTCCATTGCCAAAAACATACTCTCCAATACAAAAGAGACCATTGACATACCAAAATCCAACGTTCTTATTTATTACACCGAAGATGGCAGCAAAGTAGCTTTAAGGCCAAGCGGTACAGAACCAAAGATCAAATTCTATATCAGTGTGAATTTACCTTTAAAATCTGTTTCAGAATTTTCTAAAGTAGAAGCAAAACTGGATGCAAAAATTGATGCCATTGTTAAAGACATGAACCTAAATTAATGGAATATCTAAAAAAGCTTTCACGATTTATTTCACCTTATAAGCGATATGCATACCTAAATATCTTCTTCAATATTTTGTATGCACTGTTTAGCACATTGGCTATGGTATCGTTAATGCCCATGATAAATGTGTTGTTTGGTGAAGGAGAAAAAGTCTATGAAAAACCTGTTTATCATGGCATCAAACACCTAAAACCGTTTGTAGAAGACTCATTAAATTATTTTATTACAATAACAACGGCTAATGATGGCGCACAGCAAACACTGCTTTACATGATTATTTTGATCATCTCCTTGTTTTTGCTTAAAAACTTTTTTAGCTATTTAGCCTTGTTCTCCATTACATTTTTAAGGAACGGCGTTTTAAAGGATTTGAGAAATGCCATTTACGAAAAAGTGATTTCTTTACCAATATCCTACTATTCCGAAAAGAAAAAAGGCGATATTATAGCGCGTATTTCGGGAGATGTAAATGAAGTCAAAAACTCCTTGCTTGCAGTCTTAGAGCTTATCGTAAAAGAACCGTTGACAATTGTATTTGCCATTATCACCATGTTTACCATTTCTGCCAAACTAACCATTTTTGTGTTCTTGTTTATTCCAGTTGCCGGATTGATTATTTCAAGAATAGGTAAAAGCTTAAAACGAAAATCAGACAGAGTACAGCGTGAACAAGGTGTCTTCCTCTCAACTTTGGAAGAAACCTTAAGTGGCCTTAAAGTAATAAAAGGTTTCAACGCCGAAAAAAAGTTTAACGGCAAATTTCAGGAGTCTACGCTCAAATTCTATAATTTTTCCAACACGCTTTTAAACAGGCAGAATTTAGCATCGCCAACAAGCGAGTTTTTAGGTATTGTTACAATAGCTGCACTATTATGGTATGGAGGCAGCATGGTATTAATTGAAAAAACACTATCTGGTGGTGCATTTATTGGGTATATGGCGCTTGCTTATCAAATTTTAACACCAGCAAAAGAAATCAGTAAAGCAAGTTATAAGGTGAAAGCAGGAAATGCAGCAGCTGACCGAGTACTCGAAATTCTTGACACCGAATCGATTATAGAAGATAAGCCAAATGCCATAACCAAAGAAAATTTTACTGATTCAATAGATATTAATAATGTATCGTTTAAATATGATGATAAACTGGTCTTAAAAAACTTTTCCATTAAAGTTCCCAAAGGAAAGACCATTGCGCTTGTTGGTCAGTCAGGTAGTGGTAAAAGTACAATAGCCAATTTGGTAACACGCTTTTATGATGTGAACAAAGGAAGCATTACCGTTGACGGGCTAGACATTAGGGATTTGACCAAACATTCGCTTCGCAGTTTAATGGGACTGGTTACACAAGACTCCATTTTGTTTAACGATACCATAAAAAATAACATCCTGTTGGGAAAAGAGGATGCCACCGATGAGGATGTTATCGAGTCACTTAAGATCGCCAACGCATGGGAATTTGTAAAAGACCTGTCAAAAGGCATAGAAACCAATATTGGAGATTCGGGCAATAAGCTCTCTGGAGGTCAAAAACAGCGTTTAAATATTGCAAGGGCTGTCCTTAAAAATCCTCCTATTATGATTTTGGATGAAGCGACTTCTGCTTTGGATACCGAAAGCGAACGCTTGGTACAAGGTGCCCTGGAAAACATGATGAAAAACAGGACCTCAATTGTGATTGCGCATCGCCTGTCAACGATCCAAAATGCTAGCGAAATTGTGGTCATGCAAAAAGGTGAAATTGTAGAACAGGGGACCCACAATCAACTATTAAAGAACAAAGGCATTTACAAAAAATTGGTGGACATGCAAAGTTTTGAATAACTGACTGATCCTATATAAAACGGAAAAGGATGCAACATCGGTCACATCCTTTTCGTTTTTATTACCAGATTTGGGGCTTCTGGCAATAATAGTAAGCAGGTTAGGTTGGTGTAAACTTATAATAAAATAATTTATAAAACAAGAAAAATATGTATTTCGTCGTATTTTTTTACATTTAATCGATATTATTTATTTTAAGTATTTGACCATCAATTATTTGTATTTAATAAAAAATGAAATAAAATTCATTAATCCTTTAAGGCAATAATAAGTCTCATATAAAAGTCATTTTGTGGATAACGATATCGATTTATTACAACAATTAAAATCTGACAAAACCAAGGAAGCCGCATTTAAAGAGTTGCTTAAGCTCTATAAGGAACGTTTGTATTGGCACATTAGACATATTGTTAAATCTCATGATGATGCCGATGATGTCCTACAAAATACTTTTATAAAAATTTATAGAAATATACATGCCTTTAAAGGGGAAAGCAAGTTGTTTTCCTGGATGTACCGTATTGCAACCAATGAGGCCATTACACATCTCAATCAAAATGCCAAACGGCAAAACATGGCCAGTGAAGCCTTTCAGAATTTGGCTATTGAACAATTAAAGGCAGATGCCTATTTTGAGGGTGACGATATTCAGTTGAAGCTACAAAAAGCAATTGCCACATTACCGGAAAAACAACAACTGGTATTTAATATGAAATATTTTCAGGATTTAAAATATAAGGATATGTCCGAAATTTTGGATACCAGCGAAGGAGCTTTAAAAGCATCTTATCACATTGCCACCAAAAAAATTGAGGAATACTTAACCGAAAATTAAACCTTTTGACTTAATTTTAGTCAAATTGACAAATGAAAACCAAAAAATTACATCACATCAAATCTTCAGGATTTAAAGTTCCAGATA